>JAKSRL010000130.1 GCA_024403635.1 Lachnospiraceae bacterium
GTTTTTTAATTTTTTAGCTTTACCTACATAAATAATAACTCCATCATTATTTTTTGTGGTCGTGCAATTTGAAGAAGAGATTCCTGCAGGAACAGAAGCTCTTGAAATCTGAATAACCTGAACATTCGCTGTACTGTCCGCATAACGAACTTCCAAAGTTCCTTCGGATAATCCGCTTAACGTAATTCTGTCACTGCCACAGTTAATCCAATTAGCTCCATCAAGAGAATACTGCATGGAATCATTAACATTTCCTAATAAACCTGTGTCATATCCAGTTGCTGCGAAAACGGCCTGAGGAACAGACTTGTCTGTTGGCTTAAATTGCTGTGCATACAACAAAGTAACTCCCGTATGATCCGCATCCGCAAATCCTTCATAAACGAGATCTTTTCCATTCAGATGTAATTCGGAAGATGGTCCAAGAATTCCCTTTGTAGAAGATACTTCCAGAATTACCAGGTAATTTTTTCCCTGACGAAAAACATCCGAATCATTCATTGTAGGAACTGTTTTTCCTTTACATTCCAGTCCGCTTACACCCATTTCAATATTTCCAGTGGTTTCTCCACTTGGAAGAACGGTTGGTAATGGAAAATCCGGAACCCAGTATATCTTTTCTGCCTTGAATCCTTCTTGTACAGACGTTAAAGACCCATTAACCTCCGCAACCGTCTGACCAACTACCGGTGGCTTTAAGTTAAACTCCGCACCAGATACATACGGCATGATATCGTCTGCAACTGCCGGCATAACCATCATCGCAATTGCCATTGCAGCAACCAAAATGCCTGCAATCTTTTTTTTAATGTGTTTCATAACTTCTCCTTTCGAAATATATAATTAGCCAAGTGTCTTTTTGAAGACACGAAGAGCATTTTTATAAAATACTTTATCTATTTCATCTTCTGTGAAACCAGCTTTTTTCATGGCATCTGCCAACTTCGGCATACCTTCACAGCCACCAAATTCCACCTTATTGTCGATACCATCAAAGTCCGTTCCCAGGCCAATGCAATCGGTACCACTAATGTTGCGGATATATTTCATATGCTCGATCATATCCTCCGCGGTGCTTAAGTTGTCTCCTCTTTCATTCAGAAAATCGGCTGCAAAGTTAATACCGCTAATTCCACCATGATCCGCGATCTTTCGCAACATTTCATCGGTCAGATTTCTGCAATGACCAGTTATGGCTCTGGCGTTTGAATGGCTGGCAATTACCGGCGTATCTTTCTGAACCAGGTCCAGAATATCTAAAATACCGGCATCATTTAAATGACTGACATCAAGAACGACGCCCATTTCTTCCATGGCCAATACCATTTCCCGTCCTTTTTCTTTCAATTTTCGGTCTTGATCCGCTTCTGTCCAAATGCGGACAATGTCCTTATTCATTGGAGAAGGCATTCCTTCCTCTGCAGAACAGTGCAAAGCTCCATCCTTTGTTTCCCATTTGAAGTAGTTTGGATAAGCCAGTTCATTTTCGAAGTTCCAAGTCAATGTCGACATTCGGATTCCTTTAGCATAAAGAGCTTTCATTTTGTCGATGCTTCCTTCATAAACCGCGCCTTCTTCTACAGTCTTTAAGGCAGACATAAAACCAGCTTTATAGTTTTCCTCAATTTCCGTTCCTGTGAGCGCCGGTTTAATCAGGTCTGCGTTTGCCAGAATCTCTCGGTCCCAGGTATCATTGAGACGATTTACGTAATCAAAAGCAGAAATCCCAAGTTTAGGAATCATATCCATTCCGGTGAACATGGCAAAGCATTGGCACATGTATCCGGCTTTTTTCATACGCAGTAAATCAATATGAAGCAGATTCTCCCGAAGGGGCACCTGCTCCACGGTATCTTTACCTCTTAATTTTCTGACAGCATCCCATTCTTTGTTCAGTATCATTGCTATGGTGTCGCAATGCATGTCAATTATAGGCATGTATATTATTCCTCCACTCCTACGTCGTAAAAATGTTTTATTGATATTATTATTTTACCATAAAGTTTTACCACGTCTCAAGGGCTATTTTTCTTTAAATGCGAGCCACTCCTGTAGCTTCGGCAGCTTCTGCTACTGCCTTTGCAACCGCCTGTCCTACTCTTGGATCAAAAGCTTTCGGAATAATATAGTCTTCGCTTAATTCATCCTCCGAAATAAGTCCAGCTAAGGCGTTTGCGGCTGCCAGTTTCATTTCTTCGTTTATCTGACTCGCTCTTACATCAAAAGCTCCACGGAAGATTCCCGGGAAAGCCAAAACGTTATTAATTTGGTTCGGGAAGTCGCTTCTACCGGTAGAGACAATTCTTGCTCCAGCTTCTTTTGCTTCATCCGGGAAAATTTCAGGAGTTGGATTTGCGCAAGCAAAAATAATCGGATCTGCTGCCATGGTTTTTACCATTTTCTTCGTCAGCATGCCTGCTACGGAAAAACCGACAAAAATATCTGCTCCTTTTATTACATCTTCCAAAGAGCCTTTTTCCTTTCTAGGGTTGGTAATCTTTGCCATAGCTTCTTTTGCAGAATTTAAGCCTTCTTTTCCGTCATAAATAGCGCCTTTTCGGTCACACAGGATGATGTCTTGGATGCCATAATTCAAAAAGATTTTCGTTACGGCAGTGGCTGCAGCACCAGCGCCGCTAATAACAACCTTTACGTCTTCTTTCTTCTTTCCCGTTACTTTCAGAGCATTCATAACGCCTGCTAAAGTAATAACTGCGGTTCCATGTTGGTCATCATGGAAAATTGGAATATCGCATTTTGCTTTCAGTTTCTCTTCAATCTCGAAGCATCTCGGTGCTGCAATGTCTTCCAGATTCACGCCTCCAAAGCTTCCGGAAATTAAATAAACCGTATTTACAAATTCATCTACGTCCTGAGTCTTTACACATAAAGGAAAGGCATCAACGTTGCCAAACTCTTTAAACAGTACGCATTTTCCTTCCATAACCGGCATGCCGGCTTCTGGTCCAATATCTCCAAGACCTAAAACTGCGCTGCCATCCGTAATAACCGCACACATATTCCAACGTCTTGTCAGTTCATAAGATTTATCCAGGTCTTTCTGGATTTCCAGGCAAGGCTGGGCAACGCCTGGCGTATAAGCCAGGGACAGGTCTTCACTGCTTTTTACGCTAACTCTGGATACTACTTCTATTTTTCCCTTTTTTTCATAATGGAGCTTTAAGCTTTCTTCCGCTATTGGAGTCATTCTCTTTCTTACCTCTCATATAAATTATTACCGGAACAATCGATTACAACGATTGCCGGAAAATCTTCCACATAAAGTTTTCTTACAGCTTCGGTTCCTAAATCATCGTATGCGATAACTTCCGAGCTTTTTATTTTCTTTGACAGAAGGGCGCCTGCGCCGCCAACTGCCACAAAATAAACTGCCTTGTGCGCTTTCATTCCCTGGATAACTTCCTCGGAACGGCGGCCTTTACCAATCATTCCTTTCAAGCCTCTTTCCAAAAGAGCCGGGGTGTATTTATCCATTCGGGAAGAAGTGGTCGGTCCAGCAGAACCAATAACATTTCCTTCTCTGGCAGGAGACGGTCCCAAATAATAAATAACCGAATTATCCAACTCAAAAGGAATAGACTCTCCCTTTTTCAAAGCTTCCCAGATTCTTAAATGGGCAGCATCTCTCGCTGTATATATATCACCGGTAAGCCTTACCATGTCTCCGGCCTTTAATCCTAAAACTTTTTCTTCTGTTAAAGGCAATTCAATCTTTTTCATTCTATATCTCCGTGCTTTCATGTCGGTTTACATGACAGCAAATATTCACCGCAACTGGAAGACCCGCAATATGGGTAGCATACGTTTTAATTCTTATGCCAAGACAGGTCGTGGTTCCGCCCAAACCTGCCGGCCCAATATCCAAACGATTGATTTCTTCCAGCAATTCCTCTTCCATCTGGGCAATATGAGAAGATGGATGCCGTTCCTCTAAATTCAAGTTCAGAGCCTCTTTTGCTAATTGGGCACATTTCTCAAAAGTGCCGCCGATTCCTACGCCAATCATCATCGGCGGACAAGCGTTAGGGCCTGCATCTTTTACAGCCTGAAGCACGGCGTCTTTTACGCCTTGAGCGCCATCGGCCGGTTTCAGCATAAAGATCCGGCTCATGTTTTCACTTCCAAAGCCTTTTGGCGCAACGGTGATTTTTACCCGTTCTCCTGGCACAATACTGTAATGAATTACAGCTGGCGTATTATCACCGGTATTTACCCGTAACAGAGGATCACCCACTACGCTTTTTCTTAAATACCCTTCTTGGTAGCCCTGATGTACTCCTTTCTGAATTGCATCTTCCAGAAAACCACCGAAAAAATGAACCTCCTGGCCAATTTCCAGAAAAATCACGGTCATTCCCGTGTCCTGGCAAATCGGAATCATTTCCTCCTTTGCCAGCTGCAGATTCTCCTGGAGCTGGGACAGAATATTTCTCCCCAGTTCATTTTTCTCGGAATCATGGGCTTTATTTAAAGCAGCTTTCACATCCTCCGACAAATCATAATTTGCTGCAATGCAAAGCTCTTTTACTTTTTCTGTTATGAGATTTACGTTAATTTCTCTCATTTGATATCCTTCGCCTTTATGCATTCGTGCAAGCACGGTCAGATTCTCCTCGTCATTTAAGCAGGTCCCTTCGGGACTG
>JAKSRL010000131.1 GCA_024403635.1 Lachnospiraceae bacterium
CAAAACGATACGGCTGCGTTTTGTATCATAAAGACAACAGTTCTGGTCGATTCCATATAATGCAGAAACTGCAGTCTCGATTTCACCAAGTTCAATACGGTTTCCCATGTGCTTAATCTGGAAATCTTTTCGTCCCATATAGATCAAGTCACCATTTTCATCTATTTTTGCTAAGTCGCCCGTACGGTACATATGGATGGTTTCCGGATCGTCGCCTTCCTTAAATACCGGATTCTTTACAAAGACTTCTTTTGTCTTTTCCGGCATATTGTAGTAGCCATCTGCGATACTGATTCCTGCCGCGCAAAGCTCTCCAATTTCACCAGGCGCAACTTCCTTATCATTTTCATCCAGAAGAATAACTTTCATATAAGAAGTCGGAATACCAATCGGGAGAGACTCAGAATCCGAAATATCCCTATCGATTACATAATAGGAAATCATTTCCGTCGTTTCGGTCGGTCCGTAAAGATTTGTAAACTGAACATTCGGATACTCTTTTCTCCACATATTCATCTGTTTGCTCGGCATTACTTCGCCACCGAACATAACATGTTTTAAATCATCTAAATGAACTTCCGGTAAGGCTCGAAAATTAGCAATCATACATAGTACCGACGGTACCCAATAAAGAACATTCACATGGCGTTCCTTCAAATAATTCAGAGTCACCATCGGGAAGGAAAAGGCCTTCTTCGGAACAATATGGCAAGTAGCACCCACCAGAATTGTCAGGAAAATATCCGGACAGCTCATAATGAAATAGAATGGTGCCTGATTAGCAAATACAGTAGTCTCATCAAAATGAAAGGTATCTGCATACCAGTTAATGTAAGGTGGGAACGCTCTGTGAGGAATAATAACCCCTTTCGGAACTCCCGTAGATCCCGAAGTAAAAAGAACAAACATCGTAGAATTTATATCAATGTTGTCTCGAATTGCAAGAAGACCTGCCTTATCAATATCCGCCTTCATTGCTTCTTCATATAGAATTATTCCTTCTTCGGATAAAGAATTCTCTTTTGCAACAATGTCCTTTGCTGTGGTCAGATGAGCCTCGTTTGTAATAATGGCAACCGGGCTCAATACCTCCAGAATCTTCTGGATTCTAGCTTCTGGCATATCAACATCCAACACCGTATAGAAATTACCGCTGTAAACGACCGACAGCATGGCGTTGATACATTCCACAGATTTTTCCATGAAAATGCAAATTGGTTTGTTATTCATATTCTGTCTTGAAATTACCGATGCGATTTTTTGGGATTCCGTTCGGATTTCGCCAAATGTAATCTCTCTTTTTTCATCGCAAAAAGCTATTTTTTCCGGCAGCCGGTCCGCTGTTCTTTCCAGATAATCGGTTACTGTTTTAATCATTTCATGTTCTCCGTTTTGTTTTCGTACTCTGCAATAACCTTTTCCAAAATATCGCAAGCCAAAAGAACTGTCTTTGCACAACGGTTTTCTTCGGTATGAAACTTCGGTTTTACCTCTTCACAATTTAAACTATTTCCAAATTCTTCTTTTAAACGTTCAAAGAGGAGATTTACTACCGGCTTTATATCGTCACTCTCATGAGATTTTGTTTCCACATAGCGGTAAGATAAAAGACATACTGCACCTAATACTGCGCCGCACAGATTTCCGGTCTGCACCCCGCCGCCAAAGCCGGCTACCATTAACATGGCATGTTCGTCCAAACCCAGATGATAGTATTCATTTCCTGCACGCAAAATTCCTTCTGCACAATTATAATTTTGATCTAAATAATATTTTAATACGAAATCTTTCAGCATATTTTCACCTTTATTTCCTATCAATGCATATACTGATTTATTGTATCATATTATTAATATCTGTATGGTTTTTTTTTGTTTTTTCCCGTATAATACTTTCAGATTACGAATAAAGGAGTTTATTATGAAAATAGCAGTTAGTTATGAAAATGGTCAGGTTTTCCAGCACTTCGGAAAAACTGAAGAATTTAAAGTTTATGATATTGAAGATAAGAAAGTTCTTTCCAGCGAAGTTATGAGTACCAACGGCGTTGGTCATGAAGCTTTAGCAGATTTTCTCGTAGAAAACGATATCGACATCGTAATCTGCGGTGGTCTCGGAGAAGGTGCTATGTATGCTCTTCAGGAAGGTGGCATTGAAGTTTTCGCAGGTGTAGAAGGTGACGCAGATAGTGCTGTAAAAGCTTATTTAGATGGCACGCTGGATTCTACCGGTGTTAATTGCGAATGCGATGGCGAAGAAGAAGACTGCGACTGTGGCTGTGGCGGTGACTGTGGTGGCTGCGGTGGTGGTTGCGGCGGTTGCCATACCATTATCGAAGGCAAAAACTCCCAGAAGCAGGTTAAGGTTCATTACCGTGGAACCTTTAATGACGGAACACAGTTTGATTCTTCCTATGACCGTGGTGAGCCTCTAGAGTTTATCTGCGGCGTTGGTATGATGATTCCGGGATTTGATAAAGCTGTTGTTGATATGGAAGTTGGAGAAGAAGTAGATATCCATCTGATGCCGGAAGAAGCTTATGGTATGCCAAATCCAAACCTGATTTTCACGGTTTCTATCGCTGAAATGCCTGGAACAGAGGAACTGGTTGCCGGACAGCATGTATATCTTTCCAACGCAATGGGTCAGCCAATTCCTGTAGTTGTAACTGCAAAAGATGAGGAATATATCACCTTTGATGCAAATAGCGAAATGGCTGGAAAAGAATTAAACTTCCATGTTGAATTAGTAGAAGTTGTTGACTAATTGATAAATTGCTTATGCAATCACCGAAAGGTCCTTTCCATTCCGATAAAATGTCCGGCAGAAACTGCCGGACATTTTTTAAAATATACTCCCACTCGATGTTATTAAAAAGACAAAAAATACTGTTAAAAAAATTGCAGCTATTTTTTTCATAACATCCACTCCTTTTAATATGAATTCCTGATTCATGTATCAGCTAAAACACCAGTAACTAAAATTCTCCGTCCTTCACACAGTCCTTATAGAATCTGCATTTTAGACAACATTGGCTACAGTCTCTTTTCTGAATTCTTTTTTTCTTCTGCAACCAAAATAGTAATCGTTTCATAAAACTCTCCTTTAAAAAAATAGAAACCAGAAAAGGTCTTGCCTTATCTGGTTTCATAATAAGATATTTATCTGTCAAAAAACGGGACTCGTAACTAATGTTTAAAAATATAAATCGTGGAGTCTGCTAATTTCCTCCTTCATCGCGTTTACCGTAGATTCCGGTGAAATAATTTTTACTCCCGGCAGTGCCATAATCCATCCTAAAAACAGTTTGCTTACTGAAACGCTTACTACGACTTCAAAATGATCTGGATCCACCTTAATCAGCGGAATGTTGGTTCCAAAACGGTCGATAATAATATTCGCTACTTCATTCTCACAATGGAGCCGCACGTTTTCCGTTTCGCCTTCAAACATGCCAAACAGCCGGCTGGTATATTCCGTCATTTTTATTTTGGAGAATTCCGTCTTGCCCAAACGTTTTTCATTCACTACATTGGTATTGGTCATTTTATCTACGCGAAAATGTTTTATGATTTTTTCATCATTATCATAACCAATCAGATAATACTTCTCGTCGTCCCAGCAGAGGGCCCATGGACTTACATGGTAGATCGCGCCATTATGTTTTAATTCCATTTTCTTCTCTACCGTCCAAGTAAAATACTGGAATGAAATCTGCTGGTTCCCACTGATGGCTTCATGAACGGCATCGATACTATAGTAGATGCGCTCGTTCATGTTCTTTACACGGCCTGCCACATTTACCTGACGGTCTAACTTTTCTGCTTCATATTTGCTGGCATAGCCTTCAATTTTTTTAATCAGTTCTCTGGATTTCTTCTCCGTAATAAATTTTGCCGACTGTACAGAATCTACCAACAATTTCAGTTCCGCCAACTCAAACTGACGATTGACTACTTGATAATGGAAGGTTCGATCATATTGGGAGCCAACAATATCCATACCAAACAGACGCAGGTTTTCAATATCGCTATACAGACTCTTCCGTTCTGCAGATACCCCATAAGCCTGAAGCTGTTCCACGATTTCCGCTAAGGTAATATCATGAGCTTCATCCGTCTGCTCTGTCAGGATTTTCATCAGATACATTATTTTCAGTTTCTGGTTACTTCTAGGTCCTCGTTCCATAATCTTTCCTCCGCAAGAATGACCAGCGGGAGTTCTTGTATCACAAAAACACCGCTGTCTGATACATAAAATATATCAAATCCATCGGTGTTTTTCAATTAGCAGTACCTTTTAAGGGACTCGTATTTTCGTCTTCTACTACGACTCTTCTTCAAAGTCGGTGGCCCCTACCGGACAAATTCCGATGCAAACCTTGCAAAGTCTGCAGTTGCTACTTACTTCCACTTTATCCGTTAAGGAAATCGCCCCAAAAGGACAGGCTTTTTTGCACTGTCCACAAAGAGTACATTTATTTTCATCAATAACGATTCGTTCCATAGCTAATTCAGATGATATTTCTCCACATATTCCTGATATATTTCTAAGGCACTTTGCTTGGGATGAAAAAAAGGAA
>JAKSRL010000132.1 GCA_024403635.1 Lachnospiraceae bacterium
TGATAAGGCGGACATCTTGGATGAAATTTCAAGATTGGCAGAAGACGGAGTAACCGAAGTAATGCTTTTGGGTCAGAATGTAAATTCTTATGCCAATGGTTTTCCAAAGTTACTTCAGGATGTGGCGAAAATCGAAAAGATTCAAAGAATCCGGTTTATGACTTCTCATCCAAAGGATTTATCCGATGAGCTGATAGAAGTAATTAAAAATAATCCGAAAATTGCAAGGCATATTCATCTTCCATTACAGTCTGGAAGTACTGCAATATTAAAAGAAATGAACCGCAGATATTCGAAAGAGGACTATTTGAACCTTGTGGAGAAGATTCGTTCGAATATTGATGGCATCGCCATAACTACAGACATTATTGTTGGCTTTCCTGGAGAGACGGAAGAAGATTTCTTAGAGACTTTAGATGTAGTAAAAAAAGCTAAATTTGATAGTGCTTTTACTTTTATATATTCCAAGAGAACTGGTACGAAAGCTGCGTCTATGCCGAATCAAGTTCCAAAAGATGTAGTAAACGACCGGTTTAATCGTTTACTTACTTTAGTAACAGAAGTTGGAAAAGAACAAACGCTGAAATATGAAGGAACCGTTGGTTATGCTTTAGTAGAAGAAGTAAATCCAAAGGATCCAAACTATCTTAGTGGAAGACTTAGCAATAATAGTGTTGTTCATTTTAAAGGAAATAAAGACTTAATTGGACAAATAGTTCCTGTCAGATTAACGGAGGCAAAAGGATTCTATTATATGGGATCTATAATTGAATAAAATGGCATTATCTCCTATGATGTCTCAATATCTTGAGACCAAAAAAGCATATAAAGATTGTATTCTTTTTTATCGGTTAGGTGACTTTTACGAACTGTTTTTCGAAGATGCTTTAGTAGGCTCTAAAGAGTTAGAAATCACTTTAACAGGAAAAGATTGTGGATTAGAAGAGCGAGCTCCAATGTGTGGAGTTCCTTTTCATGCGGTAGATGTTTATATTAACAAACTGGTTTCTAAAGGCTATAAAGTAGCCATTGCAGAACAGTTAGAAGATCCGAAGCAAGCAAAAGGAATTGTAAAACGGGATGTAATTAAAGTTGTTACACCTGGTACCAATACGAATAATCTGGCATTAGAGGAAGACAAAAACAATTATCTGATGTGTGTATATTATACGCCAGATTTTTATGGGATTTCTTTTGTAGATATTACGACAGGTAATTTTTATGCAACTACGGTGGATTCTGACAATGGTTTAATGGATGAAATCAATAAATTCCCAGTAGCTGAAATCGTTTCCAACAAAGCTTTTGGTATGTCCTCGATAAATATGGCCTATTTGAAAGATAAGTTAGGCATTACCTTCTATACTTTGGAAGATTCTTATTTTAACCAACAAGAATGCATCGAAACCATTAAAAAGCACTTCAATGTTATTGATTTAAGCGGTCTTGGATTAAATGATTTTCCTGGCTGTGTTCCTTGTGTTGGTGCTTTACTTTTATATTTGTATGATACTCAGAAAAACAATTTAAGTTTTTTAAATAAACTGACAGCTTATTCTACAAGTAAATACATGGTTGTAGATTCTGCAACTCGACGGAATCTTGAGTTAACCGAAACCATGAGGGAAAAGAATAAGAAAGGCAGCCTTCTTTGGGTGTTGGATAAAACCAAAACCGCTATGGGCGCTAGACGCCTTCGTTTCTTTATTGAACAGCCATTAATTGATATTAAAGAAATAAAAGCGCGTCAGGATGCAGTAGAGCAGTTGAATCGCTCTCTGATTGATCGCGATGAGTTAAGGGAATATTTAAGTCCGATTTATGATCTGGAAAGACTGTTGGCAAAAATCTCTTATAAGTCTGCAAATCCACGAGATCTGATTGCTTTTAAGAGTTCTCTTCAGATGCTTCCGGCAATAAAATATTCTCTAAGTAATTATAATAGTTCCTTGCTTCAGGATTTATATCATGAACTGGATTGTCTGGAAGATATAGCCGACCTAATTGATAAATCTATTGTCGAAGCTCCTCCTTTATCTATTAAAGACGGAGGCATTATTAAAGAAGGCTATTCCGAGCAAATTGATACTTTAAGAAAGTCAAAATTTGAAGGAAAAAACTGGCTTGCCCAGATTGAAGAAAAAGAACGCGAAGCTACAGGAATAAAAACCCTTAAAATAAAATTTAACAAAGTATTTGGTTACTATATTGAGGTAACGAATACGTTTAAAGACAAAGTTCCGGATCGTTATATTCGTAAACAAACTTTAGTAAATGCGGAACGTTATATTACCGATGAATTGAAAGAACTGGAAGATCTTATCTTAGGTGCAGAAGAAAAGCTGTTTGCATTGGAATATGATTTATTTAGTGATATCCGTGACCAGATAAATAATGAAGTAAAACGAATTCAGAAAACAGCTTCCGTCATCGCACAGGTAGATGCCTATGCTTCCTTAGCTTATGTTGCAGAACAAAATAAATATGTTCGCCCACTCATTAACAATGAAGGAATTATCGACATCAAAGACGGACGGCATCCAGTTGTAGAAAAGGTAATGTCGGAAGGCTTGTTTATTCCAAATGACACCTATAGTGATAATGATGATAACCGTGTCAGCATTATTACAGGACCGAATATGGCGGGTAAATCGACGTATATGCGTCAACTTGCCTTGATTGTATTAATGGCCAGCATTGGCAGCTTTGTTCCTGCATCTTATGCAAATATTTGTACTTGTGACCGAATTTTCACAAGAGTAGGAGCATCCGATGACTTAGCTTCTGGTCAAAGCACCTTTATGGTAGAAATGACAGAAGTTGCTAATATTTTAAGAAATGCAACGGCTTCTTCCCTTGTTATCCTGGATGAAATTGGTAGAGGAACTTCGACTTATGATGGATTGAGTATTGCTTGGGCGGTAGTTGAGTTTATCGCAGATAAAGAAAAATGCGGTGCGAAGACTTTCTTCTCAACCCATTATCATGAGCTTACCGAGTTAGAGGGACGGATTGATGGTGTAAAAAATTACTGTATCAGCGTTAAAGAGCAGGGGGACGATATTATTTTCCTGCGTAAGATTATTCGTGGTGGTGCAGACAAGAGTTATGGTATTCAGGTAGCTGCTCTAGCTGGCGTACCTTCTTCAATTACGAAAAGAGCCCAGAAGATTGTTAGCCAATTAGTAAATGCAGATATCGCATATAAAGAGTCGGAAAAGAAACTTCCAGAACTAAAAGAAGCAGAACCAGAGCCTGTAATAGATAAATCCAGTGAAGCCGAAGAATTTATTAAGTCTCTAGATGTGGATAAAATTTCTCCGATAGAGGCCTTAAACATTCTTTATCATCTGAAAGAACTTTGCTGATTATGAAAGAGATAAATGTTTTAGATAAACTGACAATTGATAAAATCGCTGCTGGAGAGGTTATTGAACGACCTTTAAGCATTGTAAAAGAATTAATGGAAAATTCCATTGATTCTGGTGCAACAATGATTTCTGTTGAAATTGCAGATGGTGGCATTTCTTTAATTCGTGTATCAGATAATGGAAGTGGAATCGATAAAACCCAGATTCGTAAAGCTTTTTTAAGGCATTCCACCAGTAAAATTTCTACAGCGGAAGATCTTTCTTTTATTCATTCTTTAGGTTTCCGTGGAGAAGCTCTATCTAGTATCTGCGCTGTTTCTAAAGTCGAATTATGCACAAAAACAGCAGATAGTTTGACTGGAATCATCTATAAAATCTATGGTGGCGAGGAAATCTCCTTTGATGAAGCTGGTCTTCCAAATGGAACGACAGTTGTAGTAAGAGATGTTTTTTATAATACGCCAGCTCGTTTAAAATTTTTGAAGACGCCTCATACCGAAGGTAGTTATATCGCTGATATTGTAAGTAAAATTGCCTTATCTCATCCGGAAATTTCCATAAAATTTATTAATAATAAATCTGTAAAGATTAATACCAGTGGAAACGGCATCTTAAAAGATGCAATTTACGCAGTTTATGGAAGAGATATTACTTCCAACTTATTGGAGGTTCAATATTCCGATCAATTGCTGGAAATCTCAGGATTTATTGGAAAACCAGAGTTGGCTAGAGCGAATCGTTCCTTTGAATTAATGTTTGTCAACGGACGCTATGTAAAAGACCGTGTGATTTCCGGCGCAGTGGAAGAAGCGTTTAAGGGATATCAGATGAAAGGAACGTTTCCATTTGCTATCTTGAATTTAAAAATAGAACCAGAGTTCGTAGATGTTAATGTGCATCCCGCTAAATCTGAAATCCGTTTTTTTGACAATGAAAAGATATATAATTGGGTGGTTAATGCTATTTCGGAACGCATAAAACAGCAGGAAAATATTCCTTACTTTACTGTTTCAAATAATCCGAAAGAAAAACAGAGTAGTGCTTTAAAAGCAGAACCTATTCCTGTGAATGAATCAATACAAAAAAAAAAAGAAAA
>JAKSRL010000133.1 GCA_024403635.1 Lachnospiraceae bacterium
CCGGTCTGTTAAAGTAAGCGCCGGTGCTGCAACGATAGAGTCGCCAGTATGTATACCAACCGGATCAATATTCTCCATGGAGCAAACAGAAACCACATTTCCTACTGCATCTCTCATGGTTTCAAATTCAATTTCTTTCCATCCGGAAATACATTTTTCTACAAGGATCTGGGTAATTGGAGACATATCTAGTCCTGCCTGGGCGATAATCTTTAATTCTGCTTCATTTGCAGCAATTCCGCCTCCCGTTCCACCTAAAGTAAACGCCGGTCGAATAATTACCGGATAGCCGATTTCTTCCGCAATTTTCAAAGCAGTATCTAAATCTTCTGCAATATCGGATGGAATACAAGGCTGACCGATCTGCTCCATAGTATCACGGAACTTCTCCCGGTCTTCTGCCATGTTAATACCAGAAACCGGAGTTCCTAACAGCTTTACTCCATATTTCTCCAGAATACCGGCCTTTTCCAGCTGCATAGCAATGGTGAGACCCGTTTGTCCACCTAAACCCGCCATTAATCCATCTGGTCGTTCTTTCTCAATAATTCTGGTAATGGTTTCCATATTCAATGGTTCAAGGTAAATTTCATCCGCCAGATTCTTATCGGTCATAATGGTGGCCGGATTGGAATTAACAAGAACTGTATTTATTTTTTCATCCTGTAATACTCGGCATGCCTGAGCGCCTGCATAGTCAAATTCCGCAGCCTGACCAATAACGATCGGGCCAGAACCGATTACAAGAACTTTTTTAATCGTTAAATCTTTTGGCATCTTTTCCCCCATCAAATTGTAGCAGCCATAACTGCTTTGATTGTATGCATGCGATTCTCTGCTTCATCAAAAACAATTGAACGGCTACTTTCAAATACTTCATTCGTTACTTCCATACAATCCAAACCGAATTTATCTTTTATTTTTAATCCAATGGTGGTTCCCAGGTCATGGAATGCTGGCAGACAATGCATGAATCTGCACTGTTCTCCTGCGTTGTCCATTAATTCCATGGTTACCCGGTAAGGGGTCAGATCATTGATACGCTCTTCCCATACTTCATCTGGTTCGCCCATGGATACCCATACATCGGTATAAATAACATCTGCACCTTTCGTCGCTACCATTGGATCCGATTCCAGAGTAATCGTGGCTCCGGTTTCAGCTGCAATTGCCATACATTCGTCAACCAACTCTTTGTTTGGGAAATACTTTTCCGGTGCACAAGCGGTGAAATTCATACCCATTTTTGCACAGCCAACCATCAGGGAATTTCCCATGTTATAACGGGCATCACCCATATAAACTAATTTTTTGCCTTTTAAGGAGCCAACATGTTCCATGATGGTCATAAAATCTGCCAGAATCTGGGTTGGATGGAATTCATTGGTTAAACCATTCCATACCGGAACTCCTGCATATTTCGCTATTGTTTCTACGATTTCCTGTCCGTAGCCACGATATTCAATACCATCAAACATTCTGCCTAATACTCTGGCAGTATCCGCGATGCTCTCTTTCTTACCAATCTGAGAACCTGTAGGATCCAGGTAAACCGGATGCATACCTAAATCTGCAGCTGCTACTTCAAAAGAACAACGGGTTCTGGTGCTGGTCTTTTCAAAAATCAAAGCTATGTTCTTTCCCTCATAGATTTTATGAAGAACGCCGGCTTTCTTTTTCTCCTTAAAGTCCGCTGCCAGATTTAAAAGATACTCGATTTCTTCCGGTGTAAAATCCAATAATTTTAAAAAGCTTCTTCCTTTCAGATCCATATCTTCTCCTTTATTCTGCGCAAACTTCTTTGATGACTGCTACTGCTTTTTTCAAAACATCCATCGGAATGTTTAATGCTGGAAGCAGTCTTACTTTATCTTTTGCTGAAAGGCAGATAACGCCTTTTTCCATACATTTACTTAATACTTCAGAAACAGGCTTTTCCGTCTTAATTCCAATCATCAGTCCTAGACCTGTAACGGATTCTACGCCTTTTGCACCTTCCATTTCTTCAAAAATATAAGCACTTTTTTCTTTTACTTCCGCCATAAGAGCATCGTCTAAACGATTTACAATACTTAAGGCACCGGCACTGGCTACCGGATTTCCTCCAAAAGTTGAGCCATGATCACTTGGTCCTAAAACATTCTGAACCTTTTCACTCATTAAACAGGCTCCAATTGGAAGTCCTCCGCCCAGTCCCTTTGCAGTAGAAACTACATCTGGTTTCAAACCAAAATTCATATAAGAATACATCATTCCCGTTCTTCCATTACCAGTCTGTACTTCATCCACCATCATGATGATATTCTTTTCTTCACAAATATCAGCAATGGCCTGAATGAAATCCGCAGTCAAAGGAACAACGCCGCCTTCTCCCTGAATACATTCAAAAAGAATACCTGCCACTTTTTCTTCTTCGCATACTTTTTTCAGCATTTCCACATTCTCAGCTTCTACATAAGCAAAGCCTGGTGTTAATGGCTGAAAGTACTTATGAAATACTTCCTGGCCCGTTGCTGCCAGAGTCGTTAATGTTCTTCCATGAAAACTATTTACTAAAGTAACGATTACGTTATATTCTTCACCTTTATTTTCCGCTGCCCATTTTCTGGCAACTTTAATGGCACATTCATTTGCTTCCGCACCAGAGTTTCCAAAGAAAACTTTTTTCATGCCAGTCTTTTCGCAAAGAGCTTCTGCGAGGCGTGCACAAGGCTCCGTATAATAAAGGTTCGAGGTATGTTGAACTTTATCCAGCTGTACCTTTACTGCATCGGTCCACGGACCATCATTAATACCAAAAGCAGTAACGCCGATTCCGGAGCCTAAATCAATATACTCCTTACCATTTACATCCTTCAGAACGCATCCTTTCCCAGATACCAGTTCCAGTGGGAATCGGTTGTAAGTACCAGCTACATATTTATCATCCAAATCTTTAATGTACATTTACTTTTCCCCCTTTACCATGGTTCCAGCGCCTTCATTCGTCAACAGTTCCATCAGAATGGAATGAGGAACTCGTCCGTCCATAATAATGACATTCTTAACACCAGCATCAATGGCATCGATGCAGCAGTTGATTTTTGGAATCATGCCACCAGAGATCGTTCCATTGGCGAGAAGGTTCTTCGCATCATCCGTAGTAATTTCTGGAATCAGAGAATCCGGATCATTCATATCTTTTAAGAGACCTGCCACATCCGTCATCATAATCAATCGTTCTGCCTCTAAGGCTCCAGCGATGCAAGCTGCTGCAGTGTCTCCGTTAATATTGTAAGCATTGCCTTCTTTATCACATCCTAAGGTAGAAATAACCGGAATATATCCTTTTTCCAAAAGACCAGTTACTGCATCAATATTAATATTGGTAATATCTCCAACAAAGCCTAGTTTCTCATTCTTTGGAGCGGCTTCAATCAAACGGTCATCCATACCGGAAAGTCCAATGGCTCTTCCACCATTCATTTCCAAAAGATTAACCAAAGTTTTGTTGATTTTTCCGGCCAATACCATCTGGACAATATCTATGGTCTCTTTATCCGTTACGCGGAGACCATCGATAAATTCCGCTTTTTTTCCCAGTTTTTCCATTAATTCCGTAATTTCTGGTCCACCACCATGGATTAAAACGACTTTAACGCCAATCAGCCAAAGAAGAACAATATCTTCCATTACCTGTTGTTTAATTTGTTCGTTGACCATGGCATTTCCACCGTATTTTATCACTACGGTTTTTCCATTATATTTCTTAATGTGTGGAAGGGCCTGAGTCAGCACTTCTGCCCGTTCTGCATTGGAAAAATTACTCATGTTTTTCTCCTCCATCAGGTTCTGTAATCACCGTTGAGCTTTACATAATCATAAGTAAGGTCACATCCCCAAGCTTTTGACTCATACTCTCCGTCATTAAGACCAATTACGATATCTATTTCTTTTTCTGATAAAATTTCTTTTGCTTTTTCTTCTGAGAAATCAACACCTGCGCCATTCTTGCAGACTAAAATTTTGCCTGCACTGCTTTGAAACGCTACGTCAATTTTCATGACATCCACATCGGCTCCACTGTATCCGATAGCACACAATACACGGCCCCAGTTTGCGTCTTCTCCAAACATTGCTGCCTTCAGAAGGCTGGATGAAATAACACTCTTTGCAACGGTTTTTGCAGTCTCCAAATCTTTCGAACCACTTACCTGGCATTCTAAAAGCTTTGTAGCACCTTCTCCATCCCCTGCAATCATTCTGCACAGATAAACGTTTACCGTATTCAATGCTTCCATAAATACTGCAAAGTCGTCCCCTTCCGAATCAATAATCGGATTTTCTGCTAAGCCATTTGCCAGGATCACAACCATATCGTTCGTTGAGGTGTCACCATCAACGCTAATCATATTAAAGGTGTTCTGAATATCATTTTTCAGAGCTTTATTCAGCATTT
>JAKSRL010000134.1 GCA_024403635.1 Lachnospiraceae bacterium
GGGAATTCCCGAGTGGCCAAAGGGGACAGACTGTAAATCTGCTGGCACTGCCTTCGATGGTTCGAATCCATCTTCCCCCATTCCTTGAAAAGTTTATATGCCGATGTGGCTCAATTGGCAGAGCAGCTGATTTGTAATCAGCAGGTTATCGGTTCGAGTCCGATCATCGGCTTAATTATCATCGCGGGGTGGAGCAGTCTGGAAGCTCGTCGGGCTCATAACCCGAAGGTCGTAGGTTCAAATCCTACTCCCGCAACTATCTGTCAGAAATGACAATATGCCCAGATAGCTCAGTTGGTAGAGCAGTGGACTGAAAATCCACGTGTCACTGGTTCGATTCCGGTTCTGGGCACGAAGAAACCACGTTTTTTGACGTGGTTTTTTTCTTTTTGTTTTATTTTCGATAAAAACTGGAAATCTGTTCGTCTCTGTAGTGTGCTTCTGTGCAAAAAGTTGAGTTATGTACAGTTATTAAAGTACGTCTGCGCAAAAAGTTGAGTTATGTACAGCTTAACAGACTGCTCCTGCACAAAACATCTTGTTATGTACAATTGAGCAGAGCGTTTTTGCACAAAACATCTAGTTATGTATAGTTTTTGGATTAAGCTCTTGTACATAACTTGTTTTTTTATGCAAAACAAATATTTTTTATTGAAAAACTTGTACATAAGTCCACTTTTTATGCAGAAAAGATTTTCAGCAGGTGCATAAGCGTAAATTTTTGTCCTTGATGCGATAATGTAGGTACATAAGCGAAAAAACGCTGAACACAGCGCAGAGGCAAAGAAAATGTCGATATAAATTAATAGAATGAGTTATTGAGTTATTGATTTATTGCTAGATATTTTTAATAAAAATTTATATAATCGTTATGTTTCACAGTAAGTGAAATAATTATTTTGAATGTTGATTTGACAACACAAGGAAAATTTATAAAAGATAGGAAATAATATGAAAAAAAAGATATTTAGAATATTTGCGGCTTTATTGGCTTTTATGCTGCTGCTTAGTGGCCTTGTTGCTTGTAAGAAGGGAAATCCGGAAGATCCTGTTCAAACATCTCAAGAAATAACAACAGTAGAGGAAATCACCGCATCTGCATCTACGGAGCCGGAGACGAAGCAATCCGGTGTCCGGGAAGATGGAGAATATACGAGTAAAGAAGAAGTTGCGGAATATATTTATCTCTATGGACATCTTCCAAGTAATTTTATTACGAAATCCGAAGCGGAAGACTTAGGTTGGAAAAGCAAAGGAAATCTGGATAAAGTAGCTCCTGGAAAATCCATCGGCGGTGATAAGTTTGGAAATAGAGAGGGTATTTTGCCGACAGCAAAAGGACGGCAATATTACGAATGTGACATCGATTATAAAAAAGGATCCAGAAATGCGAAACGTATCGTTTTTTCAAATGATGGCTTAATTTACTATACTGAGGATCATTATGAGACTTTTGAGTTATTATATGGAGAAGAAGAATGAAAGTAATTTTAGATGCAAAAAAATTAACCGAAAAACAATCAGCTCATGAATATTTAAAATGGATGCTGGAATTTCCGGATTATTATGGAAATAATCTGGATGCGTTATATGACTGCCTCACAGAATTACGTCCTCTGACATTGCTTATTGTTAATTCTAAGGATACAGAAGGTTATTTCCTGAAGGTTTTAGATGTTTTTGAAGATGCCTGCAACTGTGTTCTTTTATAAAAAACGCTTGCAGTAGCATTCTTTTTTAACACGTCAATGTTGTGAGGCTGGCGTGTTTTCTAAAGGCCGGCCCATCTCGAATTCGAAAACTTAAAGAAAGAAATTATTATTTCGTGCAGAAGGAAAAAGATAAAAAGAAAATAGTGAAAGCTTTTAAAGCCGCATTCCCTAAAACCTTTCCTATTTTGGCTGGTTTTGGATTTCTGGGAATTACCTATGGAATCTTTATGAGAGTGTCCGGCTTTTCTTTTGTTTATCCGATGCTCATGAGCCTTTTGATTTTCGGCGGCTCTTTGGAATTTGTGGCAGTATCCATGCTGCTGAGCAAATTTGCTCCGTTACAGACGTTGCTGATGGTTCTTATGATCCAGGCCCGTCATCTGTTTTACGGAATTTCCATGCTGGAAAAATACAAGGGGACCGGATGGAAAAAATTCTATCTAATTTTCGGAATGTGTGACGAATCTTTTTCCATTAACTATTCTGCGGACGTTCCAGAGGGCGTAGATGCCGGTTGGTTCATGTTTTTCGTAACAGCCCTGGACCAGTTTTATTGGGTAGCCAGCGCGACCATAGGAGGCCTTTTAGGCTCCCTGATTACCTTTAATACAGAAGGTTTGGACTTCACTATGACGGCTCTTTTCGTCGTTATTTTCTTAGAGCAGTGGATGAAGGACAAGCAGCACATGACTGCGTATATCGGCTTGGGAATGTCGGTTATCTGCCTGATTATTTTTGGCGCAGACTCTTTCCTCGTACCAACGATGGCCTGTATCGTAGTGGGGCTAACTCTTCTTCGGAAACCAATTGAGAAAAGAGGTGAGTGGCAATGACCTTAGGACAGCAGATCATCACCATTGCCATATGCGTCGTAGGAACCATGGCTACCAGATTCCTCCCGTTTCTGATTTTTTCCGGAAAACGGCCGACACCGAAATATGTGCAATATTTGGGAAATGCATTGCCGGCAGCCATTTTTGGAATGTTGGTGATCTACTGCCTGAAAAACATTTCCTTCACCATGGCGGGAAGCTGGGCGCCGCAACTGATTGCCATTGTAGTAGTTGTAGGGCTCCATTTATGGAAACGGAACATGCTGATTTCCGTAGCGGCGGGAACGATTTGCTACATGCTCCTGGTACAGTTTGTATTTTGATAGGAAGGAAAATTGCTAGGAATAGGAAGGATTGAGGAAACACATTGTTCTGCGAAATCAATTTTTGAAAATGATAATTGAAAACTGTGATATATTTGTGCGATAATTATTTCGTATAATTATGTGAAACATAATTACAATAGAAGGTATAAAAAATTATGGGTAGGAGGAAAACTATATGACACCGGAAAACAAAGCGAAATATGAAGCAAAAGAAAAACGTGTTCGTGACGCAATCGCTCTGAGAGAGCCAGATCAGATCCCGATTAA
This sequence comes from Lachnospiraceae bacterium, assembly GCA_024403635.1. Taxonomy (GTDB): domain Bacteria; phylum Bacillota; class Clostridia; order Lachnospirales; family Lachnospiraceae; genus RGIG5612. The sequence goes on from JAKSRL010000134.1 coordinate 3,139, forward strand.
ACCATCACCAGCTATTTTCCCGGTACTGGATGCTGGATACACAGTAGCGGAAAGTATTTATGATGAGACTTTAGCGAAATATAAAGATGCTATTTGGAAATATCATCATACTTTCGAGCCAGACGCTGGTATCGGTGTTGGTAACAACTTTGCTGGTCAGGGTATCATCATGGAAATGTCAGGAACAAAGAATATGTGCTGGGCTGGTATGCCAGGTGCAAAAATCGATGACAACTCTATTCAGCAGCACATCGAGTATCCAATCCTTCTGGATGACGAATTCGAACAGTTCTGGTCAGACCGTACCGGTTGGTCCTTAACAAAAGCTCTTCCACGTGTAAGCACTTTATTTGATGACTTCACAGGAATGAATTTACAGTACTCCATGGGTGGAACAAGATCTGCAGTAGCTTCTTTCTCTAAACCAGAAGTTCGTGAAGCAATGAAGAAGATCTGGGCACTTCAGGACAAATACATGGAATTTGACAAAAAGGCAGCTGCTTTCGCACAGGAAGTTGAAGAAGATGGCTATCCAATCTTCACCGGCGGCGGTGCAGGCGTTCCTTTTGATGCATACAGTGATGGACTTCGTGGAACCATCAACTCCTTAGCAGATATTTATGAGCGTCCAGAAGATGTAGAACGTTACATCGAAGAAGCTCAGGAGCAGACTCTTGCTATGATTCGTGCTGGCAAAGGCAAGGGCGATGGCAAGTTCATCTTCATGGCTCTTCATAAAGGAATGGACGGTTTCATGGGCGATGACACCTACGAGAAATACTACTGGAGACATCTGCAGGAGATCATCGAAACCATCATCGAGGTTGGAAAAGTTCCTTATATCTTCACAGAAGGCAAGTACAACACAAGACTTAAATTCTTAAAGGACGTTCCAAAAGGAAAAGTTTATTATCACTTTGAGACTGTTGATATGGCAGAAGCTAAGAAAGAACTTGGCGATGTAGCTTGTATCGCTGGTGGTCTTTCCGTTAAGATCATGAACTTTGGTACTCCTCAGGAAGTTGCGGATGAAACAAAACGTTTGATCGACATCTGTGCTCCTGGCGGCGGATTTATTTTCGAGCCATCTTGCGGACTCGACTACTGCTCACATGCAAACGTAGAAGCAATGTTCGATACCGTAAGAACTTACGGAAAACATTAATTCTAGAATTTCTTAAAAGAGAAGGGGATGTCTTATGACATCCCCTTTTTTAATATACGGCTTTAGCCTGTTGAGCGAGGAGAAGCTTCGCTTGCGAAG
>JAKSRL010000135.1 GCA_024403635.1 Lachnospiraceae bacterium
AACAGAGTTATGATGTATTTGTGCCCTGGCAAAAGAAGGCATTTTCTTCTTATTTAACAGAGCATCTGGGAATGATAGAGACGGAAAAAGAAAAGGCCGAACTGGTATTTGGAGATGCAAATACTATAGCCCAGCTTAAGCTTTTAGAACAGGGCGGGCATGTATTTTGCGGTATTGAGATCACCCTTCCTGGTATGGGATACACCGATATTGTCCCAAAAACTCAAATGGGCATAAATGGTGCAATGTTTTTAACCGAACAAGTATTAAACGGCCTGATGAGCAAAATATAGTTAAATATCCTCAAACTCAGTGGATAATTTCGTCGGGAATCATTGAAATATGTTAATATCTAATGGATAATTTGTTATATTATAAAAACGAATCCTAAAAACGGAGGAAAAACTATGGCAACCTTACAAATGAATATTTTGTCTTTTACTTGGGGCATGCAGGCAAATTTCAGCGTTTTTCTGCCAAGCCTGGTTCCAACGAAAGAGAATGCAAAAGAAACCTATGAAGAAATCTATCCTAGAGATGTCCGGTTTAAAACTCTTTGGCTGATAGGAAGTGAATATGGTGATGATTCGGAGTTTTTACGCAATTCCGGTATCGCACGTTATGCCCAGGAACATAATCTGGCAGTAGTTATGCCTTGTACCAACAACAAACTTTATTCGGAAGATCCAAAAGGTCAGAAGTTTATCCGTCATATTACGGAAGAGCTTTGGACGGTTGCAACTAGCTCGCTGGCTCTTTCGGATAAGAGAGAGGATAACTATATTGGAGGTGTTTCTTTAGGTGCTTATGCGGCTTTGAAAGCGGCTTTGATGAATCCGGAGAAATACAGTAAGGTCGTCCTTTTTGAAGGCGCTTTTGAGGAAAATCTTGAAGGAACCTACTTAAAAGATTTTAACGAAGGTCTCGCAGAAAAAGGCGTTTCCGTTCATGTTGGATTGGATGATGCACTTCCGGATGATGCGGACTTATTCGGTAAAGGAAAAGCTTTGATTGCAAGCGGAGCAGAGCTCCCGGAAATCTCAGTATCCTACCGTGGGAACGGAGAATTATCAGCTTATGCAGAGCGGGCGGCAAAGAACTTACGAGAGTTAGGGTTCTCTGTTCGCGAAAAGAAATATGAGATGGATGATCTTTGGGATTTCTGTGACCAGGCATTAAAAAACGAACTGAATGAGTTCATTTGTGTAGAGGATAGGAGGTAAGTTATGGCTGTAATGAGATTAAACTTTTTTTCACGTGAACTTGGAATGGCAACAAACGTAACGGCTATCCTTCCTAGCTTTGATCAAGGCTTTGACGTAGGTTATCCATTAAAAGATATTTATGGACCAGAGGAGAAATTCCCTGTTCTTTGGTTGCTTCATGGTGGCAGCGGCGATGATGCCGACTATTTGAATTGGACTAATATTGCACGCTATGCAGTAGAATATAATTGTGCAATTATTTGTCCTTGCGATTACAATGCAGGATATTCCGATTATCCACGTGGTGGAAAATATTATCGGTATTTAACAGAGGAACTTTGGAACTTCATTTTCTCCAGATTTCCAAATCTTTCCGATAAGAGAGAAGATAATTTTATTGGAGGACTTTCCATGGGAAGTGGTGGCGCTATGAAAATGGCACTAGATAAATGTGACCGCTTTTCTTATGCACTCATTATGTCTGGCGGAATTCCTCCAAAAAGCACAGGCGCTGGTAAGCCGACGACTGGTCATGCACAGTTCCGTGAGAGAATGATTGCTGCAGGATGGGCAATGCCGAAACAACCGAACGATATTCCTCGTTCCGATATTCATAATACCGTAGAAACGAAAATTGCTCAGGGCGCAAATCTTCCGGTGTTTATTATGGCTTGTGGCGACAAAGACCCGATTGCTTATACTGGTTCTGTTTACGGAGCTCAATATCTGAAAGATTTAGGTTGTGAAGTGATTTCGTTTATTCTTCCGGATTACCGTCATGAGTGGGATTTCTGGGAAATCTGCTTGAGAAAAGCTTTTGCAGAGTGGTTGCCGGTGAAGAGAAAAGTTGTTTCCGACTTACTTGCAGGAACCTGGGATGCGGATCCGGTTAAGGAATGAAAAAACTCGTATTATATCATCACCAAAAAAGCCTTGTGTATAAAAGAATTATCTTATACAATTAACGAATCTCTAGATTATTGACATTGAATTGAATTTATAAAAGGGCAAAGAAGGAGAAAGAAGATGAAAAAGAGAATATTAGCGGTTCTTTTAATGGTGGGGCTTATTACTGCTTTATTAGGTACTACAGCATTTGCTGCAGTATCCCTGACACCGGTAACAGAAATTCATGCAACTGTTACGGAGCCGAAGCTCGGCGAAAAACCTGATTTTGGTCCGACTTTTGAATCCGTAGCGGAAGATGGTGTAATTAATTTCGTTGTTCTCTGGTTTAAGATTGCAAAGGAATCTTATACAGGAACTGATGACGATTACTGGGAGTCGATGAATTCTGATGATACTTTCGAAAAAGGGTTTTACTATTCTATGGACCTTCAGTTCGACCCAAAAGACGGATATTATTTTGACGAGAACATCATCGGAACAGTGAATGGAAAGCCTCATAATGATACATATGGTCCGATGTACCGCGTCGGTGAGGCTTACTTAACTATCGTTTTTGACCCACTGGAAGAAAAACCGGATCCGGTTGACCCGGTTGACCCGGTAGATCCGGTAGATCCGGTTGACCCGGTAGATCCGGTTGACCCGGTAGATCCGGTAGATCCGGTTGACCCGGTAGATCCGGAAAAACCGGTAAATCCAAAGACCGGAGATAATTCTGAGATTTTCATGATTCTTTCGAGTTTATCTCTCCTTGCAGGGGCTGGAGCTGTTATTGCATTAAGAAAAAAAGAAAACTAAAACATTGAATTGATAAAGAGATAAAAGAGCGGTAAGAATAACCGCTCTTTTATCATTTTTATAGGCAGTCTCGTAGAAATTCTAAAGAAAAGGTGCGGCCCATAGCACGGAAATTGATATCCAGTGCCGAGGAAGCCAAATTAATGATTGTAGTTATATTTGGAGTAGGAACGCCTAGCTCCAGACCGATGTGTTCCATGGGTACCAGACCGTTTGGCACATCTTCCGTTATATATCGGTAGCGGATTTCTGCAGGTGCATCGATTTCTTCGTAACTGGTAGTGTTTTGGATACAGTCGTAGAGGGTTTCTCCGGTTACACCATAAGTATTACGCAAGCAATCCGCAGTCGATTCAATTTGAAATCCCAAAGCCATAGCAACTGCCAGCCTTTCGTTATCTAGCTTTTCCAGATAGTTTGCTACGGAACGGGAAATGCCTTGATGATAATATTTAAAACCAATGTCTTCCGCTTCAATCCAACCGATGTTCATCATGACTGGCGCACAATGTAAAATCATGCCAACATTCGCCAGAGAAGTATATGCGACAGAAGAGACAGGCGTGTAATGAGACTTTAAACAATCCGGCATTTGTTCCATAACACGTTCGATGTTGGTTCCATGAAGCGCTGCTATTTTTACGTCATTTTTCAGAGCGAATATTAATGTCTTATTTGGACCATTACGTCGGCAGGTATAAACGATGGTCTGAGTTTCTGCAATAAGAGGTAATTCTGTTACGCCACATTCTTTCAGGGATTCTGCAAATTCAATGGCACCAAACGTCCGGCCTGGATTAAGGATAATGGTCATATCTTTATGAACATAAGGCGCTAAAAGTTTGGCCAGATCTGCGTGGGAACTACTCGGAGTGGAAATCATGACAAAGTCACGGATGACATCTTCAATATTAGTGGAAACCTGGTCAATATGAGCGGTGCCTTCGACGATGCCACTGCAGTGAATTTCGTGAGTATCGATGATTTCTTTTATATTGGATTCTGTGCGGTTCCACAGGGATACTTCGATATTATTTAATGCAAGGTGAGCTGCCATGGACATACCTTGGTGACCGCAGCCACAGACAAAAACTTTTTTTGTGGTCATGGAATATCCTCCTTATTTCTCTTGAAGCATTCGTATGGCCTCTGGCATATTTGACGCACAGCGGTTGATACGGTGGTCCGCGTTTGCAATGAGGCTGGATTCTTTGTCTGGGTGATGATTGGTAAGGTTCTGGTCAGTAAGAACGATGGAACCTCTCACTCCTTTTGTTCCCCAACCTTTGGCAAAACGGAATTCTTCGGAATTGGACCAAAGTTCTGGGACTGGGAGCCATCCGGCAACAAAGGCCAGATACATGCCTTGAGCGGAATATAAATCGGGTATGATTTCTTCCATAGCGGCAATAATGGCGCGGCATTCTTTTTCCAACTGAGCAGTTCTGTTTAATATTTCGTCCGTCATCACA
>JAKSRL010000136.1 GCA_024403635.1 Lachnospiraceae bacterium
CTGAAAGGAAATCAGATGAAAAAATTTATAATTATGATTCTTTGCGCAGTTCTTTGCATTTCATGTTTTGCAGCCTGCGGAAAAGAAAAGGAAGAAGAAATAGAAACGATTCCAAACGATACCGAAATCGTTGGAACATGGAAAGAATCTTATTGGGACTCCGGTTATACGTTTAACGAAGATGGAACCGGATCGGATGTATTCTGGGAAGAAGATTTTACTTATACCGCAATAGACGGAAATTTAGTATTAACCTATACCTCCGGTCTGTATAAAGATAAAAAGTTTTCCTATTCGATTTCCGGAAACACATTAACCTTGACGAAGATTATTACAGATCCTGAAACAGAATTAGAAGGAACCTGGAACTACACGAAAGTTGAATAAATATAAGAAAGGAAGAAAAGACATGAAAAAGTTTTTTGGCGAATTCAAAACATTCATCAGCAAAGGTAATGTAATGGACATGGCTGTTGGCGTTATCGTCGGCGGTGCATTCTCTGCAATTGTATCATCCTTGACAGATGATATTATCAATCCTCTCATAGGTACAATTTTCAAAATGGACTTCGCCAACTTAGTAGTAAACATTAATGGTGCTGAGTTACGTTATGGTGCTTTCATTATGGCCATCATCAACTTCATCATTATCGCGTTTGTGCTGTTCTTAGTTGTGAAAGGCTTTAACAAATTAAGAACTGCCGGCGAAAATTTGAAAAAGAAAGAGGAGGAAGCTCCAGCTGCTCCTACAACAAAGATTTGTCCTTTCTGCAAGAGTGAAATTCCTATCGATGCAACACGTTGTCCTCATTGTACAAGTGAGCAGCCAGAAGAAGCGGAATAATTTTTGCTGAAAAACACAAATAATACATAAAACAAGACTTTACACGTTGCAGAACATTTGCTAAAATATTACGTAATTGTTACGAAATAATTACAGCGCAAATGTCTGCAACGTTCTTTGGGTAAAGACGGATAGAATTAGGAGCATATGAAGAAGATTACGAAATACCATAAAAGAATAAAACTTACTTTTGCTGTTTCAGCATTTCTTTGCTGTCTTCTTATGTTGCTTTTATTTAATTCTGTTGGTAGTTTTGCAGCACAGGCAAATTATTATGTTGTAAAAATCGATGGCCAGGTTGTTGGTTGCAGCAATAGCAAGGAAAATGCAGAGACTGCTTTATTTGATGCCAGAAGAAAATTGAGCAAAGAAGCAGATTCTATCGTTTATTTAGATTCTAAATTTACGATTGAACCAGAACGTAAAGCCTTTGGAAAAACAGATAAGACGGAAGACCTTTCGGCTGCCATTTATGAGAAGCTAAAAGAATATACGGACCTGAATTATGTTCAGGGAATCTGCATTTCTGCAGGAACATATTCCATCACCGTAAATGATGCGCAGTCTGCGACGATGGTTCTTCGTGCATTGGAAAAACAATACGATGAAGAAAATGAATATACCGTGAATCTGATTTCAAAACAGGATAACGATTATACGGAAATAACCTATGAAATGGTAAATTCTGTTGCAATGGAAGAACGGATTGCGGAACTGATGGAACAAGAAGGCTTGACAAAAACTGCAGCAGATGCTCAGCTTCATAAATTGAAATATATTTCTTTTGTAGATTCTCTTCAGATTAGCCAGGTTTACACGGACAAAAGTGTAGTGTTCTTCGGTGATATTGCAGTAGAGAAAGTTTTAAGTGACGGTAGCGAGATTGGCGTATGTACAACAAAATTAGCAAATTATGATGAGGAGTTTAATCTGCCAATTCAGTACATTGAAGATGATAGTATGTACGAAGGACAATCTATTGTTGAATACGATGGTACTTCCGGAACAAGAAATGTAACGGCGTTTATTTCCTATGTGAATGGAAAGGAAAAAAGCAGAAATATCCTTCAGCAGATCGTTTATACGGAACCGACTGCAGCTATTATTCGTACTGGCGTTCTTCCAAGTCCGGAATTTGTTGTTCCTTTGAATAACTGCTTCATTTCCTCTGGCTTTGGATATCGTTGGGGCTCTTTACATACTGGCAACGATTATGCATGTGGCTATGGCGAGCCGATTTTTGCTAGTGCTCCTGGTTATGTTGAATCCGTTGTTCATAGTGATGAAGGTTATGGAAATCATGTATTAATTCGTCATGATGATCATCTGGTAACTCGATATGCTCATATGAGTGAAACAGCCTGCCAAGAAGGACAATACGTACAGCGGTTTGAAGTTATTGGTTATGCGGGTTCTACCGGAAACTCTACAGGAAACCATTGCCATTTCGAAATCATTCAGGATGGCGTTCCAATTGACCCGTTTACTTATCTGGAAGGAGAAGGCCTGGATTATTATCCAGATGAGTGATAAAAAACAAAGGAAAAAAGAGGCTTTTTTCTACCTTCTGTATTATTCAAAAACTTTACAATCCTTCTGTTTATAGGTATAATATGAGTTCGAGTTAAGTCTAACTCGGACTTTTTGCTGTCCGGGTTTAGAAAGAATTTGTATTTAGGCGAAAAGATGGAACGATACATTATTAATGGTGGCTCTCCTTTGAATGGAGAAGTTGAAATATATGGAGCGAAAAATGCGGCGTTAGCCCTTATTCCTGCTGCAATCCTTACAGAAGAACCGGTTGTAATTAATAACCTTCCGGATGTAAGTGATATTAATATTCTTCTTGAGGCCATTATCCAGATTGGCGCAAAAGTTGAGAGAATTGACCGGCATAAGGTTCGCATTACGGGTGCCACAGTGGATTCTCATCAGCTGAATTATGATTATATTAGTAAAATCCGTGCTTCCTATTATTTATTGGGTGCTTTGTTAGGCCGGTACCATGAAGCAGAAGTTGCCATGCCTGGTGGATGTGAAATTGGAGCACGGCCGATTGATCAGCATATAAAAGGCTTTGAGGCTTTAGGTGCAAAGGTGCAGATTACCAACCGTCAGATTTATGCGAAAGCGGACGAACTGAAAGGCTGCCATATCTATTTTGATATGGTAACGGTAGGTGCGACGATTAATGTAATGCTGGCAGCGGTTTTGGCGAAAGGAAATACCATTATTGAAAATCCTGCAAAGGAGCCTCATGTTGTAGACCTTGCCAATATGCTGAATTCCATGGGAGCAAATATCCGTGGTGCAGGAACGGATGTAATACGTATTAAGGGCGTAGAAAGACTCCATAAGACCGAATATACCGTTATTCCGGACCAGATTGAGGCAGGAACCTTTATGTTGGCAGCCGCCATTACGAAAGGTCATGTTACGGTAACGAATGTTATTCCAAAGCATCTGGAGTCCATTACGGCAAAACTGATTGATATCGGATGCGAAGTAGAAGAGTATGATGAGGCCGTTTCGGTAAGATGTGGAGAAAAATTGTTACCGACTCAGGTAAAGACCCTTCCGTATCCTGGCTATCCAACAGATATGCAGCCACAAATTGCGGTTGCTTTGGCCTTGGCTTCCGGAATATCTACGATAACAGAGAGTATTTTTGAAAACCGTTTTGTTTATTCCAAAGAACTGAACAAAATGGGAGCACGTATTAAAGTGGAAAGCAGTAATACGGCCATTATAAATGGTGTTAAGAAATTAACAGGAGCCCATATCAATGCTCCGGACTTAAGAGCCGGCGCAGCTTTGGTAATGGCAGCTTTAGCTGCTGAGGGAACTTCTGTGATCGATGGCATTGAATATATCCAGCGTGGCTATGAGAACTTTGAAGGAAAGCTTCGGTCTTTAGGCGCTGATATTATAAAAACAGAAATAGAAGAAGATTAGTTTAACAGCAGGAGATAATAGTCCCTTTGCTGAACTTAATAGGAGGATATATGGAAAAAAGATTATTCACATCGGAGTCAGTTACAGAAGGACATCCTGACAAAATTTGTGATCAGATCAGCGATGCGATTCTTGATGAAATATTAAAACAGGACCCCTTTGCAAGAGTAGCTTGTGAAACCTGCGTTACAACAAATTTTGTTCTGGTAATGGGCGAAGTTACTACGACTGCAGAAGTGGATTATGAAAAAGTGGCTAGAGACACCATCCGGGAAATCGGATATGACGATGAGTCGATCGGCTTTGATGCGGATACTTGTGAAGTGATCATCCGTCTGGATAAGCAGTCTCCGGATATTGCCATGGGCGTTAATAAAGCTTTAGAAACCAGAGACGAGGCGCATGAAGATAATGAAAATAATGGCGCCGGTGATCAGGGAATGATGTTTGGATACGCAACCAACGAATCTGATGATTACATGCCGTTTGCGATTAGCCTGGCACATAAAATCACAAAGGAACTTAAAAAAAAAAGAAAAAGTGGAGAACTTCCTTACTTACGACCGGATGG
>JAKSRL010000137.1 GCA_024403635.1 Lachnospiraceae bacterium
GAGTCTGGCCAACAAGAGCAATCGAAGGAGCCAAGAAAAGAATCAAACCATTGTTTGCAGTCTCATTCTCCGCGATCTTCAAAGACAGGAGCGTTTTCCCCGTACCGCACGCCATAATCAGTTTGCCGCGATCGTGCTCCTGAAAATGCGTGTGAACTTTGTTAAGAGCTTCTTTCTGATACGCACGAAGCTCAAACTTCTCTAACCGGGCAGCAGCTCCGGAGATACCTTCATCTAGTTTATCCCAGTCAACACGGGCAGCTTCCAAATCGTTCAGATTTAAACGGAGGACTTCCGGAACCTGGTTTTGAAGGGACGCTTCGGCATTCGAGCTCCATTTATTCGTGGTGGAGACCCATAACCGGTGCGAGAAACTGACAGGTTCACTGGTTCCAGCACGAAACCTCTTTCCCGATGCGGATAAAAACGAGTCGACATCATCTTTGCTGATGGCGGTATCAGCACTGAAACATTTACACTGGACTGCCCAGTACTCATTTTCAGACGTTTTACACACAAGGTCAATACCGATATCCTGACCGCTCCCAACCTTGTCACGATACGGAAATTCACTCCAGAGCCAAACTTCCTTAAACTTACCATCATAGGGCTGATAGGTCCGTAAAAAAGCCTGCATCAAACGTTCAAAACGAGCCCCCAGCTCCTGTGAGGAGGTGGCAGAGGAACGATACTTCTCTATGACGGTATGAAAACTCATAGAATTACTAGGAGCACATGAGGAATAAGGATATGGAGAGGGAATTACGAATATGTTTCCTACGTCTTCTCCCTATCCGCAATATATTACCAAAGAGTTGACTTAGAGAATAGCTATCTCCAGGCAACTCATGACGACACGGATGAACTACAGGATTTCAAGGATAAATGTATATCTAAAGGACGGCAGTTTGGCAGTCATTGCGCCGGCGATCCTGCGCTCCCTGCCCGTATATGCGGGCGCGGCTACCCATAAACGTGGGTTCAAAAGAGTATTTTGCGGTTTCTAAGGCTCGGTTCGGTTCTGTTTTTGACATTTTTTTCTCCTAATAGGAGCGATGCCCTTATAATGCGGCATGATTTAATAGGTGTACAATGGTGAAATCTGTTTCGGAAAAAAATATGAAGGAATGGCCTGGTGCTCAGTGGTGGAAGTTTGATTTTCATACGCATACACCTGCCTCTCATGACTTCTCTGAGAAAGATGTGACTCCTAAGGAGTGGCTTCTTGCGTTTATGCGGGAAAAAATGGATTGTGTTGCTGTTACGGATCATGATTCGGTGGACTGGTTTATCTACACTTATTGAGTTCTTGCGATCAGGTTTGGGAAAAACGAGACAAAATATTGAAAATCCCGACAGCGAGAATTTTAGTGCGGAAAAGAGGATGACTGAGAAGACAAAGATTACGGTCTATTTCCGAAAAGAGAGGATGCGATATCGCAGTCTCTTCCAGTATAGTAACAGCAAGAATAACAACAAGATACAGACTGAGTATGAAACAGATAGTGGATGGGAATCTGCAGAAAGTGTAAATGAGATATTTCCAATTCAGATCCGGAGCCAGAAAGAGATTTTTGAACTGACCACTAATCCGAAGCAACTGATAGAGATGGTGAATGGCGTGCCAGAAATTGGATATGCGCAATGGGATCAGAAGAGACAGGAGCTGGATGCAAAATATGTTCAGCTGTGTAAAGAGGTTCGCGATGCGGAAGAACTTATTGAGACGAGAGAGTTAGTTTCGCGGAAATTGAATGAGATTGATCGAAAAATTGGTTGTATAAGAGCAATGAAAATAGCCAGGTTATCAATGATTATCAGGCCTGCATACGTGAAGAACAGGTGATTGATTCTTGGAATTCGGCATTGACTTCATTGAATAATACTATCAAAGGATTTCCTAAGGTTTCAGTCCCACGATTACAATTAGAGGAAGAATACTTATCTGAAAAAATTCCTCCGCATGAAGGACTATGTAATTCAGCTGCTGAACTTGCAAAAAAAATCGATGATGGACTCACAAAGATTGAGGAGGTAAAGCAATGTATTACAAAGGCAATAGATGGATGGGTAAATACATGGAAATCTGATCCTGGGTATAAGCCGATCCAATCAGCGAAAGAAGCATATGAGAAGTATAAGAAAAAACTTGGCGAAGATGCAGAGATTATTGAGGATACAGAAATGGGGACCAAGCTGCAATGTAAACAGCAGGAGTTAAAAAAGAAGTTGAAAGATATTACGAAAGCAGAGATGGATCTGGAGGACTTAAAAGCAGAATGTAAAAAGGCATGTTCAGAGATAATAAAACATCGAAAGGATTTGTGCAGAGCCCAAACGCAGTATTTGAATAAAGTCTTTAAAAAAAGCGATTTGTCGGTGCGGATTATTCCTTTTGGGAGCAAGGAGTCCGTGGTAACTGATTTCAGGAAGATGCTAAATATGGAGGATGATACATTTTCGTTAACGATTGGGTATCCAGGTTCTCCAAATGGCTTACTTTCGAAGCTATATACCAGTAACACAGAGCTGAACAAAAATGAACTTGACATAAATGAACTTGAACGGGTGAAAGAATGTATTCTCAAGAAGCAGGATGAAGGGATTAAGTCATTATTCGATGGTCCGAGGTTTCAACACAGACTTCAAAATACTTTAAAAGATGATAAGGTTAAGCAGCTACGGTGCTGGTTCCCCGATGATGACCTGCAAATTCGCTTCCCAGAACGAAAGGATTATCTTCGTCTATCGTTAGGATCTCCGGGTCAGAGGTCAGCTATTTTTCTGGCGTTTATTCTATCGCAAGGTACTGAACCACTAATTTTGGATCAGCCGGAGGATGATTTGGACAATAAGATGATCTGTGATATGGTGGTGAAACAGTTACGGGAGATTAAGAGTTCACGACAAGTAATAGTGGTAACACATAATGCGAATGTGGTGATTAACGGGTGTGCCGAGTATATTATTCCTCTTCAAATGGAAGAGGGAGAAACACAGTGCGTGCACCATGGCTGCATGCATGAGACGTATGTGCAGAAAGAGGTGTGTTCAATTCTGGAAGGGGGAGCAGAGGCACTGAAGCAGAGGTATCGGCGGATGATTGAAACAGAGTAGGAGTAGGATCTCAGTTCAAGCCCGTTTGCTGGATACCCTCATCCCCAGGCAAGTTTATGGTTTTGGTTTAATGAGGGTATGGTTATAAATTCGCCGTTGCTTTCCGGCCATTCCTTCATACTTTTTTTGAAAATGCAGTTTTGTGGAGTAAAAAGCAACCACAATCCGTCACACCTCAGAGGAAGAAAAAGGACGCAATAAATGCGGGTGCTTTTCGAGGTAAAAATCCACCAAATCGTCCAAAAAGTTCGCCATTCCATGGTTGGGGCTCAGTGACTGCAGACGATAATAGGTACGTGCATGAATGTTAATGGTGCGGGATACTTTCGAATCAGCGGATGACCGCTTAAAGCGCATATGTGCAATGCCAATTGGAGTAAAATCAATATCAACCCACAAAATGGGGCGCGGAGAACGCAGCCGGAAATAGTCCACGATGTCTTGGTTACAGAGATATATGGTGTAGACACCTTCGGGGCGTATGCCTGGGTTTCCGGCAAAGACATCTGAAATGCCCGCTCGTGCTATGGCGGCGTCCTTGTCAGCAACGGCCGCAATGATTTCGCTGCTTTCTGATAGCTATTTGAGTTTTATGTGTGATGATCCGTGTGCTGCCAAGAATTTCATCAAATATGCCAGAAAACACAGAAAATTTATGAGTGTAACAAGGTCTGTTTTTACAAAAAAGAAAGATAATTAGCAACTACCTGGACAATGACAAAATACTCCATTTCCATCTGATTTTTATTTCATAATTAATTTATACTATTATTTAAATAAAAAAACAACATGATTCTGCGCTATGCACAGGATTATTTATACCAATGATCTGCGCTGCCAATCATTTTTATTGCGGGTGATGGTATTGGGAAAAATCTGGTGAAGGTAACCTTGTTACATTGCGGTTCCGGCATGAAAGAGCGAATATCTCGGTATGCAGGAACTCAAATCTGTGGAATTAATATCTCTAAAGAACATAAAGAAAACTCAAAGAAACAGAATAGGAGAAAACTGAGGAAGGTTGTGATTTGGGAGTCCTTCCTTCTTCAGTTAACGAAACTAACAATGATATATAAGTCAGTTCTGGTTGATAGGCATTTCGGGTTTGATGCGGAGAAACAGCAGTGGTATGATGGTCGCCGTGCTGTCGATTCCGAAGCTCCCCTGACTTTTCTCATCCGTGCTTTTAAGTCCTGTGGTGTTCCCGATGCCGGATTAAAAGCAC
>JAKSRL010000138.1 GCA_024403635.1 Lachnospiraceae bacterium
GCTGGACCCACGCGTGAAATTATTAGGCGGTGTGGTCTATATTGCTGCCCTTCTTATTATAAATAACATCTGGGGATTTATTTTCCTGACCGCAGCTATGGCTGCGCTGATCAGTCTTTCCCAAGTACCTTTAAGTCATATTTTAAAGGGTCTGAAGTTTGTCTGGTTCTTAGTAGCCTTGGCTTTGTTCTTCAACCTGTTTTTCAGTGATGGAAATATTATTTGGAGATGGTGGATTTTCCACATGAGTACGGAAGGTATTTTCCGCGCCATCTTCTTCGCCTTACGATTGATTTTTGTTATCGTAGGAGCTTCCATGCTGACTTATACAACAACTCCGACCACTCTTACGAACGGTCTGGAGAAAGTGTTCAAACCATTGAATAAAATACATTTTCCTGGTCATGAAATCGCCATGATGATGAGTATTGCACTGCGATTCATTCCGATTTTGACCGAGGAAATTAACAAGATCATCAAAGCGCAGTTAGCTCGTGGTGCGGATTTTGACACTGGCGGCGTTATTGCGAAAGCCAAGGGCATGATTCCAATTCTGGTTCCTTTGTTCGTCAGCGCCTTCCGTCGGGCGACGGATTTGGCTACTGCGATGGAATCCAGATGCTATCATGGCGGAAATGAACGTACAAAAATGTTCCCATTGAAGTACGAGAAGAGAGATAAGATTGCTTATTTTATTCTCCTGTTCTATCTTTTGGCATCGATTGCTATCACAGTTTTGATGAACATGTTCTTAACCTGGGGAACCGTATGAAAAGAATAAAATTAGTAATTTCATACGACGGAACCAATTATGTTGGATGGCAGGTCCAGAAAAACGGAATCGCCATCGAACAGGTAATTAACGAGCATTTATCAAAATTGTTGCAGGAAGACATTACTATTATTGGTGCCAGTCGAACCGATTCCGGCGTTCATGCTTTAGGAAATGTGGCCGTATTTGATACGGAAACGAAAATACCGGCGGAGAAAATCTGCTTTGCCTTAAACCAGAGCCTTCCGGAGGACATAAAAATTGTTAGTTCCCGGGAAGTGGAGCCGGAATTCCATCCGAGACATGCGGATTGTACCAAGACCTATGAGTACACCATCCTGAATAGCCGCGTATATTTGCCAATTTACCGACTTTATGCAGATTACGTCTATTATTGCCTTGATGTGGGAAAAATGCGTCAGGCGGCAGAATACTTGCTTGGAGAGCATGATTTCACAGCCTTTTCTTCCTCCGGTGGCCAACAGAGAAGCCCTGTGAGAACCATCTACAGCATTGATATTTCGGAAGAGAAAATCGAGATGCCAAAGGATGTGGCTTGGTTGGAAGAAACGGAAAAAAATAGTTTTGAGCCAAAAAAAATCATAATCCGGATTACGGGAAATGGTTTTTTATATAACATGGTCCGGATTATTGCAGGAACCTTAGAGAAGGCCGGAATGGGAGTCTTCCCACCGGAACATGTGAAGGAAATTCTGGACAGTTGCGACCGTAGTCTGTCGGCTCCGAAAGCTGCAGCTTGTGGCCTAACATTGATTGATATTGAATATAAGGCTTTTTCTTGAAAAATAGCTTGAAATATGATAAAATACCAATTTGCGTGAGAACCCTTAAGGAGGATTTTAAAAATGAATGTAAAAGTTGAAAAATTAGAGAAGAATTTAGCTAATATTACCGTTGAACTGGATGCGGAATTAGTTGAGAAAGCTATCACAAAAGCTTATATCAAAGTTAAAAATCAGGTATCCATGCCTGGATTCCGTAAAGGTAAAGTTCCTCAGAAGATGATCGAGAAACAGTATGGCGTTGAAGTATTTTATGAGGACGCTTCTGAATTTCTGATTCAGGATTCTTATGAGGCAGCTTATGATGAAGCTATGAAAGAAATCGAAATCGTTTCCCAGCCAAAGATCGATGACATCACAATCAAACGTGGTGAGAACTTCGTATATGTAGCTCAGGTTGCAGTGAAACCGGTTGTTACTCTTGGCGAGTATAAAGGAATTGAATATACAGCAGCGGACATTACAGTTACCG
This sequence comes from Lachnospiraceae bacterium, assembly GCA_024403635.1. Classification (GTDB taxonomy): domain Bacteria; phylum Bacillota; class Clostridia; order Lachnospirales; family Lachnospiraceae; genus RGIG5612. The sequence goes on from JAKSRL010000138.1 coordinate 2,048, forward strand.
AAGAAGAAATCAACGAAGAAATTGAAAGAGCAAGAGAACTGAACAGCCGTAGCACTCCTATTACGGACAGACCTGCAAAAGAAGGCGATATCTGCGACATCGACTTTGACGGTTTTGTAGATGGAAAAGAATTCCAGGGAGGAAAAGCAGAAGGTTATATCATCACTCTGGGTTCCCATACTTTTGTTGATACATTCGAAGATCAGATTATCGGCCACAACATTGGCGATGAGTTTGATGTTAATATTACATTCCCTGAGGATTACGCAGAAGAACTGAAAGGCAAAGCAGCTTTATTCAAAGTTAAATTAAACGAGATTAAGAGCAAAGAACTTCCGGAAATCGATGATGAGTTTGCAGCAGAGGTATCTGAATTTGATACATTAGCTGAATACAAAGCTGAAATCGAAAAGAATATTAAAGAAAGAAAGACTCTGGAAAACAAGAGCGTAGCGGAAAAAGAAATTCTGAAGAAGATTGTTGAAAACAGCGAGATGGATATTCCAGACCTTATGTTAGACGCTCAGGTTGAGCAGAGTACCCGTGATTTTGCTACAAGAATGGAAAGCAACGGAATCACCATTGACCAGTACCTGAACTTAGTTGGCCAGACTCCAGAGCAGTTCTTAGCAGATATCCGTCCAGTTGCACTGAATCAGATTAAAGAAAGATTAACTCTGGAAGCTATCGCAAAAGCTGAAAACATCGAAGTAACCGATGAAATGGTTGAAGAAGAGCTGAATAAGATGGCAGAAGTTTACAAGATGGACCTTGGCAAATTTAAAGAGTTCCTTACCGACAAGGAAAGAGATGGAATGAAAAATGACATCGCGGTTGGCAAGGCAGCAGACTTCATCTACGAAAACGGTGTAGCAGTTGAAGCAAAACCGGAAGAAGAGTAAAACAGATGAAACAAAAGGCCGGCTTTTCAGTCGGCCTTTTATGATTGATAAACTTTGTGAAAAACAAGGAATAAGACAGGAGGTAATTATGAGTTTAGTTCCAACAGTAATCGAATCTACGAGCAGAGGCGAAAGGGCCTATGACATTTATTCCAGATTATTAAAAGAAAGAATCGTATTCCTGGGGGAAGAAGTGAATGATGTAACAGCAAGTCTTGTTGTTGCTCAGCTTCTGTTCCTGGAAAGCGAAGACCCGAATAAAGACATCCATTTTTACATTAACAGCCCTGGTGGTGTTATTACCGCAGGTATGGCAATTTATGACACCATGCAGTACTTAAAATGCGATGTATCTACAACCTGTATCGGCATGGCAGCCAGCATGGGTGCCTTCCTTTTAGCAGGCGGCGCAAAAGGTAAGAGATTTGCTCTTCCAAACGCTGAAATCATGATCCACCAGCCTTCTGGTGGTGCTCAGGGTCAGGCTACGGATATTAAGATTACCGCAGAGCATATTCTGAAAATTCGTGACCGCATGAATAAGATTCTTGCGGAAAATACGGGAAAACCTGTAGAACAGGTAGCTTTAGATACCGAACGTGACAACTGGCTGACAGCAGAAGAAGCAAAAGAATATGGCATTATCGATGCGGTTATCACAAATCACGAGGGCTGATTATGGCAGGTAAGAAAAGCGAAAACTATACCATGCCAAGATGTTCTTTCTGCCACCGGACAGCCGATGAAATCGGAGAACAGCTGATTGCAGGACCAGATAATGTGTATATCTGCCCGGATTGTGTTATCCGCTGTGTGGAAATGTTCGGCTTGGATTTCTTTGATGAGGTAGAACAGCCGAAGAAAAAGAAAGGCAAAAAGAAAGATTTAGGCATCGAACTGCATAAACCGAAGGAAATCAAAGCCTTTTTGGATGAGTATGTCGTTGGACAGGAGGAAGCGAAGAAAGTTCTTGCGGTTCAGGTATACAACCATTATAAAAGAGTTCTTTCTCAGGACACTTTAAATGTGGAACTGCAGAAAAGCAACATTCTGATGCTGGGCCCTACAGGCTCCGGAAAAACCTTCCTTGCACAGACTCTGGCGAAGATTCTGAACGTTCCATTTGCTATTGCGGACGCGACGACTCTGACGGAAGCTGGTTATGTAGGCGAAGATGTAGAGAATATTCTGCTGAAACTGATTCAAGCAGCAGATTATGATATTGAAAAAGCGGAATACGGAATCGTTTATATTGATGAAATCGATAAGATTACCAAAA
>JAKSRL010000139.1 GCA_024403635.1 Lachnospiraceae bacterium
TATTTCTATAAATGGACTCAGTGGATTTTCGTTCAGATGTTCAAAAAAGGCCTTGCTTACGAAAAAGAAATGCCAATTAACTGGTGCCCAAGCTGCAAGACCGGTCTTGCAAACGAAGAGGTTGTAGACGGCAAATGCGAGAGATGCGGCGCTGAAGTTACAAAGAAAAACTTAAGACAGTGGATGCTGAAAATTACTGCTTATGCAGATAGACTCCTTGAAGATTTAAAAACACTGGATTGGCCAGAGAAGGTTATTAAGATGCAGACCGAATGGATTGGTAAATCCACCGGTGCAGAAATTGATTTCAAAGTTGACGGAACCGATGAATCCATCCCCGTTTATACCACTCGCCCAGATACTCTTTATGGTGCAACTTTCATGGTGCTTGCTCCAGAATATGCTGGTGCTTCTGAATTAGCAACGGAAGACAGAAAGAAAGAAGTTGACGATTATATTTTCAAGACATCCATGAAATCTTCTGTAGATCGTCTTCAGGATAAAGAAAAAACTGGTGTATTTACTGGAAGATATGCAATCAATCCTCTGAATGGTGCGAAAGTTCCTATCTGGTTAGCAGATTATGTATTGGCAGATTATGGAACCGGCGCTATCATGTGCGTTCCTGCTCATGACGACAGAGACTTTGAATTTGCAACAAAATTCAATCTTCCAATTATCCAGGTTATTAGTCCGGATGGAAATGAAATCCAGCCTTTAGAGAAAGCCTATACACAGCCTGGTATTGTTATCAATTCCGGCGAATGGAATGGAAGAAAATCTGACGAGCTGAAGAAAACAGCTCCAGATGAAATTGAAAGCAAAGGCATAGGAAAGAAACAGGTAAACTACAAACTTCGTGACTGGGTATTCAGCCGCCAGCGTTACTGGGGAGAGCCGATTCCTATTATTCACTGCCCAGACTGCGGATGTGTTCCAGTACCAGAAGATCAGTTACCATTACTTCTTCCGGAAGTAGAAAAATATGAACCTACTGGCACGGGTGAATCTCCACTGGCAGCCATTGATGAATGGGTAAATACCACTTGTCCTTGCTGTGGAAAACCTGCAAAGAGAGAAACGAACACGATGCCTCAGTGGGCTGGATCTTCCTGGTATTTCTTAAGATATGTAGATCCACATAACAAAGAAAACTTAGTAGATCGTGAAAAAGCAGATAAATACCTTCCAGTTGATATGTATATCGGTGGTGTAGAACATGCGGTTCTGCATCTGCTTTATTCCAGATTCTATACAAAATTCTTAAATGACATCGGCGTAGTTGATTTTAATGAGCCATTTAAGAAACTGTTTAACCAGGGCATGATTACTGGTAGAAATGTTAATACTGGCGAAATCGAAAAGATGAGTAAATCAAAAGGTAACGTAGTTTCTCCAGATGACATGGTAAATGACTATGGATGTGACTCCTTAAGACTTTACGAATTATTTATCGGACCTCCAGAACTGGATTCTGTATGGGATGCCAGCGGTATTGACGGTGTATATCGTTTCCTTGGTAGATTTTATAATCTAGCGATGTCTAGCTTGGAAGCTGGCGTAGAAGCCACTCAGGAAATGATCAAACTTCGCAACAAATTGGTTCGTGATATTACAAAGAGACTGGAAGCCTTCAGCCTGAATACTGTTATTAGCGGTTTCATGGAATATAACAACAAACTTGCAGACTTGGTTAAGAAAACCGGCGGAATTGATAAAGAAACCGTTGAATGTTATATCCGCTTATTAGCTCCATTTGCTCCTCACGTTGCAGAAGAAATGTGGCAGGCATATGGACACGAAGAGAGCGTATTCGATGCAAAATATGGTTGGCCGACTTTCGATGAAGAACTTTGTAAAGACGACGAAATCGAAATCGGTGTTCAGGTAAATGGTAAAGTAAAAGTAACCATTACCATTCCTGCTGGATGCAGTAAAGAAGATGCCATTGCAAAAGCAAAGGAGGCTTTAGGAGACAAATTGACAGGAACTATCGTAAAAGAAATTTATGTTCCTGGAAGAATTGTTAACATTGTAGCTAAATGATTACCTTTCAGATAATTGTTATTCTTATTCTTATAGTGCTATCTGCATTCTTCTCATCTACAGAAACCGCACTGACAACCATCACACCTCATCGACTAAAATCTTTAGTCGATGAGGGTGTTAAACACGCGGAGATTCTGGAAAAAGTCCTGGATAATAAAGAAAAGATGCTTAGCGTTATTCTGATTTGCAACAATATTGTAAATCTGACCGCTTCTGCCTTGACCACCATCGTTGTACAGAAAATTTTTGGTTCCGCATTTGTTAGTGTTGGAACTGGTGTTTTAACTCTGTTAGTTCTGATATTCGGAGAAATCGCTCCAAAGACCATGGCTACCTATCGGGCGGAGAAAATGGGACTTGTTTCTGCGCCGATTATCAATGCTTTGATGATTGTTTTTACTCCGATCGCAGCAGCAATTAATTTTCTGGCAAAAGGCGTTCTCTTCTTATTTGGAATAAAGAAAGAAGAGCATACGGAGTCCTATACAGAAAATGAAATCCGTTCCATCGTAGAAGTGAGCCATGAAGAAGGCATTACTACCAATGAAGAAAAAGACATCATCAACAATGTTTACGATTTTACCGATACTACGGTAAAAGAAGTTATGGTGCCAAAAATCCATGTAGCGTCTATCAACATTGATTCGGATTATGAAGAAATTATCAAAGTTTTTAAGGAAAATCATTTCACAAGACTCCCAGTTTATCATGATGATGGAGAAAATTTCGTGGGTCTGGTGAATGTTAAGGACCTTATTGACATTGACCCGAAAAGCTTCCGAGTAAAAGATATTCTTCGTCAGACTGGCTATACTTATGAAGGAAAGCATCTGTCCGAGCTTTTGGTAGAAATGAAAAAGGAACGAACCGGATTCATGTTTGTTTTGGATGAGTATGGTGATACTACGGGTATTATTACGTTAGAAGACTTGTTAGAGGAAATCGTCGGCGATATAAAGGATGAGTATGACGATGATGAAGATCTGGAAATTGTAAAAACTGGTGAGAATGTTTACGAAGTTCAGGGACAGTTAAGCCTGGATGATGTAAATGAAGAAATCGGAACAGAATTTGAATCAGAAGACTATGATTCCATCGGAGGTCTTTTGATTGAGCAATTAGAACGTATTCCGGAAGAAGGAGAATTTGCAGAAGTACAAAACTGTATTTTGACGGCAAAAAAAGTCGACAAAACGAAAATCCTTCTCGTAGAAATAAAAATAAATAAAAAACAGGAATCGATTCCCAATGATTGAAAACCAAAATAAAGAACTAAATATGAAATTGACCCAGGGGTTATCAGCGGAACAGGTGGAAGAAAAAATCAGGCAAGGCCTGTTAAATGGCGACCTGGATGTACAAACAGATTGTAAAAGACAATCTGTTTTCCTTATTTAATCTTGTAAATGCAATTTTAGTAACCTGCATTATTATTGTTGGCTCTTGGAAGAACGCCTTGTTCTTTCTGGTAGTTATCTGGAACTTTGGATTAGGCTGTTTACAGGAAATCCGTGCGAAGAAAACCATAGAAAAACTTTCTTTGCTGTCCGCTCCGAAAGCCCATGTGTTACGTAGCGGGGAATTAACGGAGATACCGGTAAAAGACACTCCCTTACGCGACACTATGCAACTGAAAAATGGCTATCAGATTTGTGCGGATGCTGTGGTTTTAGATGGAGAATGTCAGGTAAACGAAAGCCTGATTACCGGAGAAAGCACCCCAATTTATAAAAAGGCGGGAGACCATCTGCTGTCCGGAAGCTTTTTGATTTCAGGAAAAGTTATGGCGGAAGTAGAGCATATCGGAGAAGAAAACTTTGTAAATAAGATCACTCTGGGTGCGAAATATCTGAAAAAATCTAACTCTGTCATTATGAAATCGGTAAAATCTATCGTAAGAGTCCTTGCCATTTTAATTATTCCGTTGGCAGGCCTTTTTGTATGGAATAACTTTTTTCATGTACAGCAGAGCTTTACCGAGGCAATGGTGCATACCGTTGCAGCCGTTTCGGCAATGGTTCCTGGAGGACTGGTGCTGATTGTAACCATGGTATTGGCGGTAAGTGTTGTAAGGCTTTCTGTCCATCATACTTTGATACAGAACTTGTATAGCGTGGAAAATAAAGCCAGAGAA
>JAKSRL010000014.1 GCA_024403635.1 Lachnospiraceae bacterium
GAGCGAGGAGAAGCTTCGCTTGCGAAGCCCGAGCGAAACAAAAATCCACCCGCTAATCATATTTCGTTCTTCTGGTAACAACGTCTTCCTGATGTTTCAGGTAGTAGGCCAGCATTTCATATAAATTGAAAATCTTTGGCTCGTTATTTACCAGAGCAAGCATAATAACACCGAAGCTGTCCTGCAACTGCGTTTGCTTGTAAAGCTGATTTAAAATAACATTCGGATTAACATCTTTTCTTAATTCGATAACAACACGGGTTCCCTTCTGGTCCGTCTCATCACGAAGATCTACAATGCCATCAATCTTTTTTTCTTTATGTAAGTCACCGATTTTTTCAACCAGTTTTGCTTTATTTACTAAATATGGAAGCTCCGTAATGACAATGCGATTCTTTCCGTTCTCCATTGGCTCGATTTCCGATACGGCACGGATTTTAATTTTTCCACGTCCGGTACGGTAAGCTTCTTCGATACCTTTTCTGCCTAAAATGGTAGCGCCGGTAGGGAAGTCTGGTCCCTTTATGATTCCCATAATGTCATCAATGGTGGTTTCTTTATCTTCGACTTTGTTATCAATAATCAAAGTAACTGCATCGATTAATTCTCTCAGATTATGAGGAGGAATGTTGGTCGCCATACCTACGGCAATACCAGTAGTTCCGTTGGCAAGAAGGTTTGGATATCTTGCAGGAAGGACCGTCGGTTCTTTTTCCGTTTCATCAAAGTTTGGGATGAAGTCGACGGTATTCTTATTAATGTCTGCCAGCATTTCCATGGCAATTTTCGACAGTCTGGCTTCGGTATAACGCATAGCAGCAGCGCCATCACCATCCACGGAACCAAAGTTTCCATGTCCGTCTACTAACGGATACCTGGTAGACCAATCCTGAGCCATATTTACCAAAGCTCCGTAAATAGAGGAGTCACCATGTGGATGGTATTTACCCATGGTATCTCCGACGATACGTGCGCATTTTCTGTGAGGCTTGTCCGGACCGTTATTCAGTTCAATCATAGAGTAGAGAACTCTTCGCTGTACCGGTTTTAAACCATCTCTTACATCTGGCAATGCACGGGAAGCAATAACGCTCATGGCATAATCAATGTAAGAATTTTCCATGGTTTTTTTCAGGTCGACTTCTTCAATATTGTCAAAAATATGTTCGTCCATTTATTTCTCCATTTCAAAAACGGTGATCAGATATCAATGTTTGTTGCGTATTTTGCGTTAGTTTCAATAAACTCTCTACGTGGCTCTACTTCATCCCCCATTAAGGTCGTGAAAGTTAAATCTAATTCCTGAGGATTTTCTTCATCAATCAATACTTTGGAAAGAACTCGGGTCTTCGGATCCATTGTAGTTTCCCAAAGCTGGCTGGCATCCATTTCACCTAGACCTTTGTAACGCTGAATCTTGTTCTGGTTATCTCTTCCCAGTTCATTTAATTTCTGATTCAATTCTTCGTCGCTATAAGCGTAATATTTCTTTTGTCCACGGCTGATCTGATACAGAGGCGGTTTTGCCAAATATACATATCCACCACGAATCAGTTCCGGCATGAAACGATAGAAGAATGTCAAGAGCAGAGTTGCGATATGCGCTCCATCTACATCGGCATCTGTCATGATAATAATCTTATGATATCTCAGTTTATTAATATCAAAGTCTTCTTGAATGCCTGTACCAAATGCCGTAATCATCGTAAGAATTTCTGCATTGGAAAGAATCTTATCGAGACGAGCTTTTTCTACGTTTAAAATTTTTCCTCTTAACGGAAGAATCGCCTGGTTACTTCTGGTACGAGCAGTCTTTGCACTGCCACCTGCGGAATCTCCCTCAACGATAAAGATTTCGCAATTTTCCGGATTCTTATCGGTACAATCTGCTAATTTTCCAGGAAGGGATCCGCTTCCTAACGGACTCTTTCTTGTAGCTTCTCTCGCTTTTCTGGCAGCAGCCCTGGCTCTTTGTGCAAGAAGAGATTTTTCGCAGATTATTTTTGCAACAGCCGGATTCTGTTCCAGGTAATAGGTAAGCTGTTCACGGACAACACTCTCAACTGCATTTCTGGCTTCCGAATTTCCGAGTTTCTGTTTCGTTTGTCCTTCAAACTGAGGATCTTCAACTTTTACAGAAACGATAGCGCTTAAACCTTCACGGATATCTTCGCCAGTCAAGTTCTCATCTTTTTCTCTTAAGATTTTGTTCTTTCTAGCATAATCATTAAAGATGGAAGTAATCGCTCTTTTAAATCCCTCCAGATGAGTACCACCTTCTGGAGTATTAATATTATTTACGAAAGTATAAATTCCTTCGTTATAACCATCGTTGTGCTGCATTGCTATTTCAACAGCTACGTCATTTTTCATTCCTTCAAAATACAGAATGTCTTCATACAAAGGAGCAGTGCTCTTATTAATATAAGCAACAAACTCTTTAATTCCTCCTTCGTAATGATAGGTCTTCTTCTGTTCCTTTTCCGGACGAGTATCTATCAAATTGATTTTCAGTCCTCTGGTAAGGAATGCCATTTCACGAAGTCTGGTCTGAAGTGTCTTAAACTCATAAACTGTTTCTTCAAAAATTAATTTATCTGGAAGGAAGGTTACCGTCGTTCCGGTTTTTTCTAATGGACAGTCTCCTAAAATTTCCAGTTCATGCTGTGCTTTTCCTCTGGAATAGTCCTGATGATGGATTTTTCCTTCACGATAAATCGTAACTTCTAATTTTTCAGAAAGGGCATTAACAACAGAAGCACCTACACCATGTAAGCCTCCGGATACTTTATATCCTCCACCACCGAATTTTCCACCGGCATGAAGTTTCGTAAATACCAATTCTACTGCAGATACACCTTCTTTTGAGTTAATACCCGTAGGAATCCCACGCCCATTATCTTCAACTGTAATGGAATCATCCGGATTAATCGTTACGGTAATTTCTTTACAATAGCCAGCTAACGCCTCATCGACTGCATTATCTACAATTTCATAAACCAGATGGTGAAGACCCCTGGAGGAAATACTTCCGATATACATACCAGGTCGCTTACGAACTGCTTCCAATCCTTCGAGAACCTGAATATTGTCCGCATCGTACTCATTGGTTACTTCCGTATTCTGCAAATTTTTTTCTTCTGCCATAATTTTCCTTCTTACTTCTATTTATTGCTAATTAATTCTGCATCTTTTATATAAAATTTCTTTGCTGTACCAATTTCATTTTCCACAAACTCATCCACACCTGTACAAGTAATAATCGTTTGCGTCTGTCCAATACTCTTTAATAATTTTTGCTGACGAATTCGGTCTAATTCCGATAACACATCATCCAGCAAAAGTATCGGTGTTTCTTTTTTTACAGAGTCAATCATTTTTATTTCCGCCAGTTTTAATGAAATAACACACGTTCGCTGTTGTCCCTGGCTTCCATAAATTTTTAAATTTTTATCTTTTTCATAAAACGAAAAATCATCTCTATGAGGACCAACGGAAGTACTTTTATAAATCCGGTCTTTTTCTCTGTTTTTTAAAAGCTCTTCGTAAAATTCTTCTGCCAAAACACTCGGTTCATAGACTAATTTTAATTCTTCCCGACCATCAGTTATTTCATGGTGAATATCAAAAATAATATTATTCAGTTCCTCAATAAAACTTTTTCTTCGTTTGATTATTTTTGTGCCGAAATTTACCAGCTGCAAATCCCAGATGTCTAAAGTTTCCGTTAATTCTTCTTTTCTCTCCGGCTGCACATCCATGGTCTTAAATAATTCATGTCGCTGATGGAGAATTCTAGAATAATTAATTAAATCACTAACATAAATCGGATCTATCTGGCAAACTTCTTGATCAATAAAATCTCTTCTTACAGAAGGACCTCGTTTAATAATATCCAGATCTTCCGGAGAAAAAATAACAACACTTACATTTCCGTATAATTCACTTACTCTTTTAATAGGAATCCGGTTTATGGCAACGCCTTTTTTTCCATTCTTTTTCAAATGAATATCAATTCTTAATGGAAACGTATCACGAATAAATTCACTTTTTATATGAGCTTCTTTATTAGAAAATCTTATAATTTCATTTTCTTTATTATGACGATGGCTTTTTCCAAGGCAGCACATATAAATAGCTTCCAGAATATTGGTTTTTCCCTGAGCGTTTTCCCCATAAATAATGTTTGTTCCCTCATCAAAATTTATGGAAAGACTTTCATAATTTCTGAAATTATTTAACTCAAGGCTTTTTATTTGCATATAAGAATGCTTTCTCCGTTATATTCCACAATGTCCCCATCATATAATTTTTTTCCACGCTGTACTTCAACGTTTCCATTGACAAGAACCTGACCGTCTGTAATTACCATTTTTGCATCAATACCGCTACCAACCAATCCAGCAGCTTTTAATGCCTGTCCTAATTTAATGTAATTTTCTCTTAAATATATCTTTTCCAGTTTTTTATCGATTAATGTTTACAGGAAGAATAATGTAAATATATTCTCCTTCTTTATTACGGATGAAACATGGAGCGTTTGAATTTACAAAGTAAATATCAACTTCCTCATCATCTATTACTCTTAAAGCTTCCAGGAAAAATCTAGGATTAAATCCAATTACCAGATCTTTACCATCTTTATTAATGTAAATATGACTGTTCATTGATCCTAAGGAAGAAGAAATTTCAATATTCATTTCACCATCACGAATATCAAAGATAATCGGTTTCTTTTCTCCCTCTCTGGTAAGAGTAAATGCTCGATCAATCGTATTTAAGAAATCATTTCTGTTAACTTTAATTGCAGTTTCATAATCAGAAGAAATCATCTGTTCCACATTAAAGTATTCCCCTTCAATCAAACGAGAAATAACTTTGGTATTTCCAAAAGCAAATTTGATAAATTTTTTATCAAAGGTAATATCTACCATTTCATCTTTTTCACTGCCTAAAATTCTGCTGATTTCATTTAATGTCTTTCCAGGAACGATGACTTTACATGTATTATAATTTAAAGCTAATTCTTCATTACGAATAGAAATTCTATGGCTATCTAAAGAAATAATTTTTATTTTATTATCTTTAATTTCAAACAATTCACCTCTCATGATTGCATTCGCATCGTTTGCAGCAATAGAGAAGATGGTCTGACGAATAAGTTCTTTTAATGTAAACTGAGAAATCGTAATTTTATTTTCTGTATTTTCTCTTGGAAGATCCGGAAACTCATTTGCATTATTACCATTTAAAACAAATTCAGAATCTTCACAGGTAATACGAACTTTATAATTTACACTGGTTTCAATAACTACCTGGTTTTCTGGAAGTTTTCGAACAATGTCACTGAAAATTCTTGCATTGATTGCAATTTTACCAGGAACTTCAACTCTACCATTTACGATTGTTTCAATACCCATGTCATTATCATTGGATACAATCTTTATAGAATCAGAAGCATCGATTAAAAAAGATTCTAAAATAGGAAGAGTAGTCTTTCCAGGAACAGCTCTTAACGCAACATTAATTCCGTAAAGTAAGTCATTTTTGGAACAAGATATTTTCATTGTGGATTTCCCCTTTCACAAAAGAACTTTTATAAATAAATATATATAATATTTCCGTAGTAATAGTAGGCTTTGTGAATTTGTGAAAATGGCTTTTAAGCCTTTATTTATCAACAAATTCTGGTGTTTAAGAATCTGTATAAATTCATCCCATAACTTGTGTATAACTTTTTGACGTTTTTTTAAAAAAATAGTTATGAAATGTATTCAACAATTTATGAACACAAAAACCTTTGATATGTTTATAACCTGTGAATTTATGAAGGAATGATTTTTTTCTTCAAAATTTCTACGTCGTTATGTACTTTTTCATTCTTTTCAATATCCTTCTGAATTTTTTCATATCCATGAAGAATGGTCGTATGATCTCTGTTTCCTAATTTTTTACCAATAAGAGAGAGAGCAACATCGGTCAGAGTTCTGCAAAGATACATAATTAGTTGGCGAGGATATACGATGTCTGCGCTTTTTTTCTTAGAACAGATATCACTGATAGAAACATTGAAATGTTCTGCAACGATTTTAATAATAATATCTGGAGTGATTTCCTGTTGAGCTTCATTAAAAAGATCATGTAAAACATTTCCTGCAAATTCTAAAGTAATTTCAGAAGAAGTAAGTTTGGAATAAGCAACAATCTTAGTTAAAGCACCTTCCAGTTCACGAATATTCGAATTTACATTGGTTGCAATATAATTTATTACAGAATCATCAATACCGGTAACACCTTCTAATTCAATTTTCTTTTTTAGGATAGCTACACGCGTTTCATAATTAGGAGACTGGATATCTACCGGGAGTCCCCATAAGAAACGGGAACATAATCTTTCTTCCAGATTATCAATCTCTTTTGGAGGTTTATCAGAAGAAATAATGATCTGTTTTTTATTTTCATATAAAGAGTTGAATGTGTGGAAAAATTCTTGCTGTGTACTTTCTTTTCCACTGATGAACTGAATATCGTCAATTAAAAGAACATCTACATTACGGTATTTTTCACGGAATAGAGTATTTGCCATTGGATTATCATTACGAATTCGAATAGCATCAATAATCTCATTGGTAAAAGTTTCACTGGTAACGTAGAGAACCTTCATTGAAGGATTATGCTGCAGAATAAAATGGGCAATGGCTTGCATTAAATGAGTTTTGCCAAGACCTACACCACCATAAATGTACAGGGGATTGTAAATTTCTGCAGGAGATTCTGCAACAGCTAAAGCAGCCGCATGTGCAAGATTATTATTTTCACCTACAACAAAAGATGAAAAAGTATATTTCGGATTTAAACCAGCTTTTTCAAAAACGTCCATCTGCTCGGATGCTTCTTGTTTGGAAAGGGCAGCAGCAGTCTTTTTTAATTCCGTTGGTAAAACAAATTCTATCTCAAAAGGAACTCCGACAACTTCTTCAATGGATACTTTTAATGGAAGATAATATTTTTTCTTGATGATCTGAAGGCCTACAGATTCTTCCGGAACGACCAAAATAATCGTATCATTTTCCACAGATTCTACTTTTAAAGGCAGGAGCCAAGTATTAAAAGATACATCAGAAATGTCATATTCCTGCTTTAAATGATTTAAAATGTCAGGCCACTTATTTTTTATAGTCTCTAACATAAAAGTTCTCCTTTACAAGAATAAGGGCGGTTAATCGAAGCCGCCTCAAAATCTATATGTATATAATAATATAAATAAGGAAAGTTTTCAATAAAATACTAGAAAAAGAAATACCCAAAATTTAGTGGATAACTTGTGGAAAGTATGTTAATAATTTTGGTGAATAAAAGTTAACTACAGGATATCCACAGGTGGTGGATAACTTTCTACAGAGAGCTTTTCTTGAAAAATCAAGGGTTTTAAAAAGTTAAGAAAATATAGTAAAAAATCTATGTAGAAAAAAATGTTCCTTTTGAAGTACATAATTACCAAAAAGATGTTATTTATTTTTGTGGATAAAAGGGTCTTGACGAAAATAGATGTCGTGAATATAATAATACATGCTATTTTTTAAGAAATAACAAGGAGGTGGAAACCTTATGGCAAAAATGACATTTCAGCCAAAAAAGAGATCTAGAGCAAAAGTTCATGGTTTTAGAGCAAGAATGAGCACTCCTGGCGGAAGAAAAGTTTTAGCAGCTAGAAGAGCAAAAGGAAGAAAAGAATTATCAGCTTAAGGCCACCAAATGAAGAAGGTGGTCTTTCTTCTACTTTGAGGAAGGATTAAGCGTGAGAAATATTGATTCTTTAAAAAATACTCTCCAGTTTCGGGAAGTATATGAAAACGGAAAATCTACAGCCAACCGGCTGTTGGTATTATACTCAGCTCCCGCAAAGGGAAAAAAGCTGGGTATATCCGTAAGTAAAAAAGTTGGAAATAGTGTAGTAAGGCACAGAACTGCCAGACTAATTCGGGAAAGTTATCGTTCTTTAAAAGATCAGCTTCCGGAAGATACGGCTTTGGTAGTTATTGGGAGAATCGGCATAGTTGGAAAAAAACAACAGGAAGTCGAGGAAGCCTTGCTTCATTTGTGTAGAAAGCAAAAATTGGTATAATTTTATGGCAAAGAAGATTTTAATAGCGCCGATTAAATTTTATCAAAAATATATTTCCGGGCATAAAAGATATAGCAGTTGCAAATATTACCCTACCTGTTCTCAATACGCAATCGAAGCGATTGAGAAGTATGGTCCGCTTAAAGGACTGGGATTAGCCATCTATCGAATTTTAAGATGCAATCCATTCTCCAAGGGTGGTTACGACCCGGTACCATAAGGAGGATCTATGATTAACTTTTTAATGGCAGCATGCGGAGCAGCCGCAAACACTGCAGAGAATGTCAATGCAGGTTGTTATAATTGGCCAGTAATCAAACAGATCATCACTTTTTTCGGTTGGATTCTTGAATACATTTTTAAATTCTTTGACATGATCGGTATTGGAAATATTGGTCTTGTTATTATTGTATTCACCCTTCTCGTAAAATTTGTTCTGTTACCACTGACAATTAAACAGCAGAAATCCGCAAAATTAAATTCCATTATACAGCCTGAAATTAAAGCAATTCAGAATAAGTATAAAGGAAAAAACGACAGCCTTTCCATGCAGGCTCAGCAGATGGAAATCAAACAGATTTATGCGAAGTATGGAACAAGCCAAGCCAGTGGTTGTCTTCAGACTGGTATTCAGATGCCAATCATCATCGCTCTGTTTGGAGCATTACGTCAGTTACCATTGGTTTTAGATGTATTAGCACAGCCTATTAAAGCGATTGCTGATATTTTAGCAAAAAGCGGTTTAGATTTTTCAACCGTTTCTGCAAATTTAGCTACCGGTGTAGATTTAAACAACCGGATGTCTGCAATCTATTCTTTATCCGCGAAAGGATGGGAAGCTATCTCGTCTATGTTGCCAGCGGCACAGGGAGCTCAGGTTGCAGAGTTACATAACAAGATTCTTTCCGTTAATACTTTCTTAGGAATGGATATTGCCCAGACTCCTTTAAACTTAATTAAAGGTGGTGGAATTGGTGTTGTTGCAATCATCCTTCCTATTATTGCAGGTCTTTCCCAGTGGTTATCTTTCAAGTTAACCCAGACAAAGGAAAGTGCAGCTTCCAAGGATTCTATGAGCGCTATGTCTAATTCCATGGGATTAGCAATGCCTCTGTTCTCTGTATTCCTCTGCCTTACTATGAATACCGGCTTAGGTCTTTACTGGGCAGCCAGCTCCTTATTCCAGGTAGTTCTTCAGATCATCATTAACAAGAGCTACAGAAAGATGGATATGGATGAGTTCGTAAAGAAGAATATGGAAAAAGCAAGAGAAAAAGAAGAAAGACAGAAAGCTAAGAACCGTAAGAAAAAAGGTAATGTTAGCGCTGGTACTTTGATTTCTGCAGCAAATACAAATGCAAAGGTTATTGAGAAGAATTCAAATTCTCTTGCATCCAAAGCTAATGTAAATGTTAACCAGGAGGTAAAGACCGATATTAATGCACATCCAAATTCACTGGCAGCAAAAGCTAGTATGGTAAGTCAGTTCAACAAAGAACAAGGCGAAGTCATCGAAGATGGTGAAATCGTTCAGGAAAAAACAAAGAGAAAATATAAAAAGTAGTAGGAGAAAATGATGGAATTTAGAGAGTTTAAAGGAAAAACTGTTGACGAAGCCATCACGGAAGCTTTAATAGCCCTCGAAACTACAAGCGATAAAGTTGAATATGAAGTAGTAGAAGAAGGCAGTGGGGGACTTTTCGGAATGTTCTCCAAGCCAGCAGTTGTAAGAGTTAGAAAAAAACAAAATCTTAACGATAAGCTTTATGAATTTATTAAAAAAGTTCTGGAAAAAATGGACTTTGTAGCAGAACCAAAGATTGAAATTGATGAAGAAGAAAGAGTCATCAGCATCGATTTGGAAGGTGAAGACACTGGAGACCTGATTGGAAAACGTGGTCAGACGTTAGATTCATTGCAGTATCTGATTAGTATTCTGGCAAATAAGGATTCAGAAGATTACTATAAAGTAAAATTAGACACAAAGAATTATAGAGCGAGAAGACAGAAAACTTTAGAAAATCTGGCAAAGAATGTTGCTGCGAAAGTTAAGAAATCCAGACACAAAGTAGTTCTTGAGCCGATGAATCCATATGAGAGAAGAACCATCCATTCTTATCTCCAAAGTGACAAGTATGTAACAACCAAGAGCGAAGGCGAGGAGCCAAACAGAAAAGTTGTCGTTTATTATAAACGATAGTCGTTTTATTAGCGCCCCTTTGAAAAAAGGGGCGCCTTTTGCATTAGCGGTCGTCAAGTGCATTGTGCTTGCACGAATGCACTTGACGACCACAAGACAATCACGAAACGCCGCCTTGTGCGGCTTTCGATGATTATTAAAGGTTCGAAAAATGTTAAATCAGACAGAAACCATCGCAGCAATTGCTACCGCCATGAATAATTCCGGTATCGGTATTATTCGAATCAGTGGCAGTGATTCCTTTGATATTATTAAGAAAATATTTAAACCTGCACGTGAAAAAGACATGTCAGCAGTTGGTTCTCATACCGTTCATTATGGAACGATTATGGATGGGGACACGGTAGTTGATGAAGTGCTGGTTCTTATTATGAGAGGTCCACATACTTACACCCGGGAAGATACGGTCGAAATAGACTGTCATGGTGGTATGTATGTTTTGAATAAAACCTTAGAGTTGGTTTTGAAGAATGGCGCCCGCGCTGCAGAACCGGGAGAATTTACGAAACGTGCTTTCTTAAATGGTCGGATTGATTTAAGCCAGGCCGAAGCAGTTATTGATGTTATTAATGCAGAAAATGATTTTGCATTAAGCAGCGCCCTTACTCAGTTAAAGGGAAGCGTGTCCGAAAAGATAAAAAAAGAGCGGGCAATTTTATTAGAGCAGATTGCATATATTGAGGCGGCTTTGGATGATCCAGAGCATATCGAAATGGAAGGCTATGGATCCACCTTGCTTCCAATCGTTCGTCAGTGCGAGAGCGATATTGATGAATTATTAGCTACCGCCAATGATGGAAGAATTATCAAGGAAGGAATTAAGACGGTCATTTTAGGAAAACCGAATGTTGGAAAGTCTTCCTTGTTGAATGCACTTTTAGGTCAGGACCGGGCTATAGTAACAGATATCGCAGGCACCACGAGAGATGCATTGGAAGAAAGCTTGCGATTAAACGATGTTACATTAAATATTATTGATACGGCAGGTATCCGAAATACGGATGATATTATTGAAAAAATCGGAGTAGATAAAGCGAAGGACTATGCCCAGGAGGCAGATCTGGTTGTATTCGTAGTAGATACTTCCCGACCTTTAGATGATGACGATTTTGAAATTTTGAATATAATAAAAGACAAGAAAGCAATCGCTTTGTTTAACAAGACCGATTTAGCTTTAGCTGCGGACTTAGAGTTGATGAAGGGCCGCCTGAATTCGGTTCCTGTTATCGAAACGTCTATTACGGAAAATATAGGTCTGGATTTGTTTGCAAAAACAGTCCGGGAAATGTTCTACAACAAAGAAATAAACTTTAACGACCAGGTATATATTACCAATGCCAGACAGAAGTCTGCTCTGCTTTCTGCCAAGGAAGCTTTGCGTAAGGCTACGGAAAGCATTGAGATGGATATGCCGGAGGATTTTTATACCATCGATTTGATGGATGCTTATACCTATTTGGGAAGTGTCATTGGCGAGGCAATCGAAGATGATTTAGCCGATGAGATTTTCGCAAAGTTCTGTATGGGAAAATAAAAACAATTATATGAGCAATGTATAAATAAAGAACAAAAATAATTATACAAAAAACGTATAAATAAAGAGCAGAAATAATTATACGAAAAACGTATTAACGGTTTGAAGACTCTATGAAAGCAGATTTCATGTAATGTGAGGAAATAAAAATGGCAGTTGTAACGGAAGAATATGATGTAGTGGTTGTTGGTGCAGGCCACGCTGGATGTGAAGCAGCTTTAGCTTCTGCCAGATTAGGTTTACAGACGATTATGTTTACAGTTAGCGTAGACAGTATTGCTTTGATGCCATGCAATCCGAATATTGGTGGCAGCAGCAAGGGACATTTAGTAAGAGAACTGGATGCCCTTGGCGGAGAAATGGGTAAGAACATCGACAAGACATTTATTCAGTCCAGAATGTTAAATACTTCAAAAGGTCCAGCGGTTCATTCGCTGAGAGCTCAGGCCGACAAACAAGACTACTCCAGATCTATGAGAAAGACTCTGGAGAATACAGAGAATTTAACCATTCGTCAGGCGGAAGTTGCAGAACTGATTGTAGAGGACGGAAAAATCGCAGGCGTTAAGACTTTTTCCAAAGCAGAATACCGTGCAAAGGCGGTAGTCTTAGCTACCGGAACCTATCTAAAGGCGAGATGTATTTATGGTGACGTTTGCAACTATACGGGTCCGAATGGTCTTCAGGCTGCTAACCATTTAAGTGAGTCTTTAGTAAAGAATGGAATTCCGATTCGTCGATTTAAAACGGGAACGCCTGCTCGTGTAGATAAGAGAAGTATCGATTTTTCTAAAATGCAGGAACAAAAGGGAGATACTCCAATTGTGCCATTTTCTTTTTCCACAGATCCTGCATCGATTCAGAAAGAACAAGTATCCTGCTGGCTGACCTATACGAGTGAAGAGACCCATAAAATCATCCGTGATAACATTGACCGATCTCCTCTCTTTTCCGGAGCTATTGAAGGAACTGGTCCTAGATATTGCCCTTCCATTGAAGACAAAGTCGTAAAATTCCCGGATAAACCGAGACATCAGATTTTTGTGGAGCCGGAAGGCAATTATACTAACGAAATGTATTTATCCGGTATGAGTTCTTCTCTTCCAGAAGATGTTCAGTATGCAATGTATCGGACGTTGCCGGGTTTGGAAAATGTTAAAATTGTTCGTAACGCATATGCAATTGAATATGACTGCATTAATGCCAATGATATAAAAGCGAGTCTGGAATTCAAATTAATTTCTGGTCTGTTTTCTGCCGGTCAGATTAACGGAAGTTCTGGTTATGAGGAAGCTGCTGTTCAGGGATTTATGGCCGGCGTTAACGCTGCAAGAAAAGTTCAGGGAAAAGAGCCGATAATTCTTGACCGAAGTCAGGCTTATATCGGCGTTTTGATCGATGATTTGGTTACAAAAGAAAATATGGAGCCATATCGTATGATGACTAGCCGTGCGGAATATCGTCTCCTTCTTCGTCAGGACAACGCGGACTTGAGACTTGCGGCAATCGGACACGAAATTGGTCTTGTCAGCGATGAGCGCTATGAATATGTAGAACGTAAGAAACAGATTATTGCAGAGGAAGTAGCCAGAATTAAGCAGATTCCTTTGGGAGCAAATAAACGGACCCAGGAAATCGTGGAACGCTATGGAAGCTCACCACTAAATACAGGAATGACTTTGGATGAATTGATTCGAAGACCAGAACTGGATTATGAAAAACTGAAAGAATTGGATCCGGAATATAAAGACTTACCACAAGATATAGTAGACCAAATCAATATTGAGATAAAATATGAGGGATATATTGTGCGTCAGCAGAAACAGGTAGAAAATTTCAAGCGCGTAGAATGCAGAAAACTCAGTGAAAATATTGATTATAAGAGCATCAGCGGTTTGAGAATTGAAGCTGGACAGAAGTTGGATAAATTTAAACCATTATCCATTGGCCAGGCGTCCAGAATCTCTGGAGTTTCTCCTGCGGATATTGCAGTATTATTGGTATACTTGTCAAAAGAAGGGAAGTAATGTTTCACGTGAAACGTTTTGAAAATCTGTCACAGTTTGCGGAAAAGAATAATTTAGTATTGAACGAAGCGGATATGGAAAAATTTTCCCAGTTCTGCTCTACTTTGATTACCGAAAACAAAGTTATGAATTTGACAGCTATTGATGACCCGGATGAAATTGAAATTAAACACTTTATTGATTCTTTGGAAGCAGCAACGGTAATAAACCGGCTTTGGAGTGAGAAGCAGAGACAGGAAGGAACTTTCCGTCTGGTTGATGTGGGCACTGGCGCTGGCTTCCCGGGAATTCCTTTAAAAATTTATTTTAAAAACGCCCACTTCACTCTCCTCGACTCTTTAAATAAACGAATACTCTTTCTTAACAAAGTCATTGACCAATTACAATTGGAAAATATTGAGGCAGTTTCTAGCCGTGCGGAAGATTTTGCGAAGGTCGGAAGTGTTTCACGTGAAACATTTGACTTTTGTGTCTCCCGGGCAGTAGCCGATATGTCAGTCCTTTTAGAATACTGTTTGCCGATGGTTACGGTTGGTGGCTATTGTATTTTATATAAATCAGGCGATTTTCAGGAAGAATTAGAAAATGCAAAGAAAGCCATGGAAGTTCTCGGTGGAGAATTGGCAGGAATTGAAGAATTCACTCTTCCAGAGACTGATGCTGGAAGATGCCTGATTTTGATCAAAAAAACAAAAGCGACGCCGGAAAAATATCCGCGTCGCTCGGGAAAACCTTCAAAATCCCCTATTAAATAATTTATTATCAGATTAAAGAAGTTCCAATATCCCCAAAGGAAAATGGCTGATTGGCCTCAGCCTGATCAAATACAATAATTTCCGGTTTCATAAGATCCGGTCTGGTTGTAATATCCGAAGTCAAATGTCCGGAAAGCCGGCTGGCAAATACATGACGTCCTTCTTTGTCAAAAGGAGCTGCACCAGAAAGACTGTAAAGATTATAGATAAAAGTACCGATTAAAGGTAAATCCAAAACTTTTTTTAATTTTAAGGCAAAAACCTTCGGTATTTCAACGGTCTCTTTATGGGAAGGATTTACCAGAACGACTCTTCCAATCATCGATGGATCAAAGTTGTAAGCTTGCAACATGCTTAAAGCAGAACCGTCGCAGGCAATGATATCTGTGGACTCGCCGACGATTTCTTTAATAAAGTCAAGAACCAAACGAACATACAGGAAGTTGGTGTAAGTAATCCATGGCTTGTCGGAGTGGCCAAAACCTAACAGGTCGATGGTATAAACAGTATGCTTTTCGGATAAAACTTTAGAAAGAGTATCCAGGCTACGGCCAGACTGAGCTGGCTCCAGACCATGAAGTAAAAGAACCGGGCTACCATGGCCGCGTTTATGATAATAAATCCGGCCATACTTCCAAACATAATAATTGCCACCGTCAACCGTTTTATCATGTTTTCGTTCTTCAATAAAAGAGAAAATCATATTAATGCCGGCAATTACAATTACGGCTTTCAATAAAGCCATAATTATTTTAAAGAGAAACTTAAAAATTTTCATATATAAACTCCAGTATGATTGTATCAATAAAAACATCAATGTAACGATTTCACCAAAAACTGTGAAAGAATCACATATATTAAAATTATATTATAATTGCTTTATGTTTACAATGTGAAATCTCGCTGCGAAGGGAAATAATCGGAAAAAAGCAGAGTATTAAAAGAGAAAAATATAGAAACCTGAAAAAAAAGCACGCAAAAGATGAAAATAACTCATCTATAGATATAATGAACTGAAAATGTTTCACGTGAAACAAGAAAACAAAGAAAAGTCTTGAATAGGCAATATGCATTTGTTATAATGACGCCTATTGAGAAAATGGGAGAATTGTATGGGCAGAATCATAGCTGTTGCCAACCAAAAGGGTGGCGTAGGCAAAACGACAACGACCATTAATTTGTCAGCCTCTCTTGCAGAACAGGGAAAAAAGGTTTTGCTGGTTGACTTGGATCCTCAGGGAAACGCAACCAGTGGAGTTGGCGTGGACAAAAGAGAATTGGATAATACGGTTTACGAGCTGTTGCTGGACGAAATTACTTTAGAAGAGTGTCTCGTTGAAACAGATTTTCTTAACTTGTCCGTTCTTCCGTCAAACATTAATCTTTCCGGCGTGGAAATCGATTTGTTGGATATGGAAGACCGAGAGTATTGTTTAAAAAACACGCTGGATGAAGTGAAAGAAGAATATGATTTCATCATGATTGATTGTCCACCGTCATTGAATATGCTTACGGTAAATGCGATGACGGCAGCGGATACCGTTCTGGTTCCGATTCAATGCGAATACTACGCATTGGAAGGATTGTCACAGCTGATTCATACCATCAACCTGGTAAAAAAGAAACTGAATCCGGATCTGTCTTTAGAAGGCGTAGTTTTTACTATGTATGACGCTAGAACGAAGCTGTCCATGCAGGTAGTTGAGAACGTAAAACGTACTTTAAAAGAGAATATATATAATACGATTATTCCACGGAGCATCAAGCTGGCAGAAGCACCAAGTTATGGAATGCCAATAACTGCTTATGCACCAACGTCGACAGGCGCAGATAGCTACAGATTGTTGGCGATGGAAGTAATAGACCACAAGGTATAGTTGTTTCAGTATTACAAGCCCCTATTATAATAGGAAGAAACTCGAAAGAATTTTGGGAGAAAAGCTATGGCAACAAAGAAAAAATCCGGTTTAGGAGGCCTTGGAAAAGGTTTGGATCTGTTGATTCCAAGCGGCGTCGAGGAGAAAAAAGATTCCAAAGATGTGGTTGTTTTAAAGACATCGATGTTGGAGCCAAATAAGGACCAGCCGAGAAAGACCTTCGATGATGAACGAATTGCAGAATTGGCTGAATCTATCAAACAATATGGCATTATCCAGCCGATTATCGTCAGCAAGAAAGATGATTATTATCAGATTATTGCTGGTGAAAGACGTTGGAGAGCGGCAAAGAAGGCTGGTCTCAAGGAAGTGCCTGTAGTAATAAAAGAATATACCGACAAGGAAATCGCAGAAATCTCTCTTATTGAGAACATCCAAAGAGAAGATTTAAATCCGATTGAAGAGGCTCAAAGCTATAAGCAGCTGATTGAAGACTATAATCTGACTCAGGAAGAGCTGGCTCAGAGAGTTTCCAAGAGCAGAACGGTTATTACCAATGCGATGCGTCTTTTGAAGCTTCATCCGGAAGTTCAGCAGATGCTGATTGCCGGCGAACTTAGCGCAGGTCATGCCAGAGCCTTACTGGGATTGGAAAAGCCAGAGCAGCAGCTGAAGTTGGCAAAGGACATTGTCGAGAAGAGTTTAAGCGTAAGGCAGACCGAAGACCTGGTAAAAGCTTTTAGTGAAAAGAAGCCGAAAAAGGAAAAAGCAACGGAAGATAAGATGGATTTCGTTTATCGGGATCTGGAAAAGAAATTAACTTCTGTTTTAGGAACAAAAGTAAAATTAAGCCACAACGAAAAAGGCAAAGGAAAAATTGAAATTAGTTATTTTTCCGATGACGAATTAGATCGGCTTTATGGAATATTAAATAAGGGAGCAAGATAATGCTGGATATTAAATTTGTAAGAGAAAACCCGGAAATCGTAAAACAAAACATTCGCAATAAATTTCAGGATGAAAAACTTCCATTAGTGGATGAAGTAATTGCTTTAGACAAAGAAAACAGAGCAATCAAAAATGAAGTAGAAGCTTTAAGGGCTGAGAGAAACAAAATCTCCAAACAGATTGGCGCATTTATGGCAAAGGGCGAAAAAGAAGAAGCTGAAAAAGCAAAAGCTCAGGTTACCGCCAATAGCGAGAGAGTTACCGAGCTTACCAACCGTGAGCGTGAGGTAGAAGAAGAATTAAAGAAAAAAATGATGATCATTCCACAGATTATTGATCCATCTGTTCCTATTGGAAAAGATGACAGCATGAACGTGGAAATTCAGAAATATGGTGACCCAGTTGTTCCGGATTACGAAGTCCCATATCATACCGACATTATGGAAAGCTTTGACGGCATCGACCTGGATTCTGCAGGTAGAGTAGCAGGAAATGGTTTCTACTACCTGATGGGCGACATTGCCAGACTTCATTCAGCAGTTCTAACCTATGCAAGGGATTTCATGATTGATCGAGGCTTCACTTATTGCGTACCTCCTTTCATGATTCGGAGCGATGTTGTTACCGGCGTTATGAGCTTCGCGGAAATGGAAGCCATGATGTACAAAATTGAAGGCGAAGACCTTTATCTGATTGGAACCAGCGAGCATTCCATGATTGGTAAATTCATCGACCAGATGTTAGACGAAGACAAACTTCCATACACTCTTACCAGTTATTCCCCTTGTTTCCGTAAGGAAAAAGGTGCTCATGGTATTGAAGAGCGTGGTGTTTACAGAATTCACCAATTTGAAAAACAGGAAATGGTTGTTATCTGCAAACCAGAAGAAAGCATGATCTGGTATGACAAACTGTGGCAGAACACCGTAGACCTGTTCCGCTCCATGGAAATTCCAGTACGTACTTTGGAATGTTGCTCTGGTGACTTAGCAGACCTGAAGGTAAAATCTTGCGATGTTGAAGCATGGTCTCCACGTCAGAAGAAATACTTCGAAGTAGGTAGCTGCTCCAATTTAGGTGATGCTCAGGCAAGAAGACTTCAGATTCGTGTAAAAGGTAAAGAGGGAAGATATTTAGCTCATACCTTAAATAATACGGTAGTTGCTCCTCCACGTATGCTGATTGCATTTTTAGAGAACCACTATCAAGCAGATGGCTCCGTAACCATTCCAGAAGTATTGTGGCCATATATGGGTGGAAAGAAAGTCCTGACTCCGAAAAACAAATAATCGGGTTCGGAAAAAACTGAAAAGCAAATAATAAAGTTATACAAATTTTGCATAACAAAAATAAAAAGAATCGCTTATACAAATATTGCATAAGCCGAGCCTCCTTAGTTAAATGGATATAATAAGCCCCTCCTAAGGGCTAGTTACAGGTTCGATTCCTGTAGGGGGCGCTTGAGAGGCACCTGATCGTTAAGTTTTATGAATGATACCTCTCGAAATAATGCCCGAAAGGGTAAAAAAAGCCCACGGGCAAAAATATAGAAAGGGAAAAACATGAAAAGAACAAAGTTATTAGCAACAGTTTTAGCAGCAGTTATGGCACTTTCTCTTCTTGCACTTACAGCATGTGGTGGAAGTAAACCAGAACCAGCTCCTGTAGGTCCAGGTAGTGGTAGCGATGCTCCAACTGGCGGCACAATCGTTATTGGTGCTTCAGGTCCTTTAACAGGCGACGCTTCTTCTTACGGTATCTCCGTACAGAAAGGTGCTCAGCTTGCAGTTGATGAAATCAACGCAAACGGTGGAAACTGCTTCGGTATGAAATTCGTTTTCAATATGAAAGATGACAAAGCTACAGCAGCAGACGCTTCTACAGCATTTGGTCAGTTAATGGACGAAGGCATGCAGGTTTCCTTAGGTGCAGTTACATCTGGCTCTTGTGAAGCTTTTGGCGCACAGGCAGCAGCAGCAAAGGTATTCTTTATTACTCCTTCTGCTTCCGCAGCATCTGTTATTGAGACCAGCGACTATGCATTCCGTGTTTGTTTCGGCGACCCAGACCAGGGTATCTTAGCAGCGGAGGAATTAACAAGTAAGTTCAAGAAGATTGGTTGTATCTATGATACATCGGATACCTATTCTTCAGGTATTTATGATGCATTTGATGCAAAGATGAAAGAACTTGGTGTTGATTATACAACACGTACATTCGATGCAGACAATAAGAAAGACTTCTCAGCACAGGTTGAAGCTCTGAAAGATTGCGAAGTTATCTTCTGCCCATTCTATTACACAGAAGCTAGCTTAGTAGCTAGAGCATGCGCAGCAAAAGAATTCGATAACATCGAACTTTTCGGATGCGATGGTTTCGACGGACTTGCTCCAATCCTTGAAGAGAACGTAAAGAACCCTATCCGTTACATCACACCATTCGACGTTGATTCTACAGACGAATTCACAGCTAAATTCGTTAAGAACTACACAGACAAATACGGTGTAGCTCCTGACCAGTTCGCAGCTGATGGATACGATGCAGTTTACATCTTAAAGAACGCTTTGGAAAGAGCTGGTGTTCAGGATGACAGCGTTAAAGCTTCTGACATTGCAGACGACTTAGTAGCTGTTCTGACAGATCCAAGCTTTGGTTACACAGGTGTTACAGGTATGATGACTTGGGATGCATCTGGTGCATGCACAAAGGTTCCTGTAATCGTTGTTCTTAACTAATTCGTTTTTATATTTTGCAGCTGGGGCGTTTCGCCCCTAGCTGCATATAAAACCGATGGAATTTCTTTAAAAGAATATTAAACATGTTTCAGATACCGCTGAAACGTGCTTAATATCTTTTTAAGGATTAAGAGAAATTAGAAAAAACAGAAAAGGAGCAGCAAACTATGGTAGTAGCAATTGACGGCCTCAGCTTAGGTGCCATATATGCGCTTATAGCCTTGGGTTATACGATGGTTTACGGTATTGCAAAAATGCTGAACTTCGCACATGGTGATGTCATCATGGTCGGAGCTTATATGATTTACACAATGTGTACACTCACATGGACAACAGGAGGCTTGCCAATTTGGGCAGGAGCTCTTATTGCATTCGTCGTGGCCGTCGTCGTCTGCACTGTTTTAGGAATGACAATTGAAAAAGTTGCTTATAAGCCTCTTCGTGGAGCATCTCCATTAGCTGCTCTGATTACTGCAATCGGTGTAAGTTACCTTCTTCAGGGTCTTGCACAGTTAATCTGGGGAGCAGATCAGAAGACTTTAGCAATTTTGGATAAATTAGGAAACCTTCATGTTGGTTCCTACACCATTAAGTGGAGCAGTATTATTACTCTGGTAGTTGGAGCAATCATCATGGTATGCCTGACACTGTTTGTTAAGAAGACCCGTACCGGTCGTGCCATGTTAGCAGTATCGGAAGATAAGGGCGCAGCTCAGATGATGGGTATTAATGTTAACAAGATCGTATCCGTTACGTTTGCAATTGGTTCCGGTCTTGCAACTTTCGCAGCTCTTCTTTATCTGCCAACAACCGCGATTAGCCCAACTTTAGGTTCCATGCCAGGTATCAAAGCTTTCGCAGCCGCAGTTATCGGTGGTATCGGTTCTATCCCTGGCGCTATGGTAGGCGGCGTACTTCTTGGTGTTATCGAAGTTGTATGCAACAGTATTGAAGGCGTTGCAAGCTATACAACCGCAATCGAATTTGCAGTATTAATTATTATCCTGTTAGTCAGACCAATCGGTCTCTTAGGAAAGAAGAGAAGGGTTAAGGTATGATTATGGGAGAAAAGAAAAAATTCAAAATCAGTAATTACCTTAACTACGCAATTATTATTGCTTTCGTTATCGTAATGATTATCATAAACTCAACTGTAGGTTTGGGATATTCCGATAAGAGTACTCTGCCTCGAATCGCATTTAGCTGTATTCTAGCAGTATCTTTAAACTTAGTTGTTGGTTTCTTAGGCGAACTGTCTTTAGGTCATGCAGGTTTCATGTGCGTTGGTGCTTATTTAGGTTGCTTTATTGCAAACACCATTCGTTCTGGTGGCGGCATGCCAGAATTATTAACCGTTATTATTGCCATGATCGTTGGCGGTATCGTTGCAGCAGTTTTTGGTTTCATTATCGGACTTCCTGCATTACGTCTGAAAGGGGACTACCTGGCAATTGCAACTCTGGCTTTTGGCGAAATCGTTCGTTGTATTTTCAAGAACTTGAAAGTATTCGGCGGTGCTATGGGTATGAGCACAAAATTATATGACGGCAACACCTTATACATTCTTGCTTTCGTAGTTTTGTTAGTTGTTTTGTTCTGCTGCCAGAACCTGATCAACAGTAAACATGGACGTGCAATTATCGCAATACGCGATAATGAAATCGCAGCAAAAGCGATGGGTATTAATGTTACCTTCTATAAACTGC
>JAKSRL010000140.1 GCA_024403635.1 Lachnospiraceae bacterium
CAACCTACATCAACAAAATCATAAAATTCATCGACGAGTAGTGAACGATATTCTGGAAAGAGCCTTAATGTTAGGCCAGAATAAAAAAATAGCGGAAGAAGAATTTCTTGTTGCAACAGGAGAAAAGGAGCCTGCTTCTTTTTCTGTTGCTCCGGACATGATTGCTCTGTCCAACCTTACGGAAGATTCTTATGTTAAGATGTCCTTGAAACTGGATAATCCGGGGTATCTGGAACTGGAAGTTTCCGTGCCAGATTCCTTCCTGAAATTGGGAAAACGGATTATCACCAGCGATGATTTTGAGGATGGCGTTTTGTATTTTCCGGTTGTTGTACAGGAAAGCAAGCTCCATGCAGGGAAAAATTATTCTAGTATTACCTTCCGTTCTTCAAATCAGGAAATTCAAGTTCCGGTTATGGTAAATATTAAAGTAAAGAGCATTCTGGACGGGGAAAATCCGAAAAAGAAATGGTCGAAACTGTTACGCTTGTACATAGATTACAAGGTCGGAAATATCGAGCCTTATGACTGGATGGAACGGTCGAACGAAATTATTGGAAATATTGACGGTAACGAAATCAATGACATGTATTTGATGCTTTACCGTGCCCATATATTTATTGAATTAGAACAGTATACGAACGCAGCAAACATTTTAGAGTTCATGGCAGAACAGATTTCTAAGATGACAACGCCGGATTATGAACTCTTCAGCTATTTCTATTATGTGGAATGCCTGTACGAAAAAGACGAGATGCAGACAGCAAAAGCCGTACGAAGAATCCGTGCAGCTTATGAAAAGAATCCGAGCTGGAAGATTCTTTGGGTTCTGATGCATATGGACCCTGCTTATACGCGGGAGCCAGGATTGAAGTTGGATGCGGTTTATGATTGCTTTGTAGATGGATGCTGCAGTCCTGTAATGTATCTGGAAGCCTTGGAAGTATTTCGCAAGAAACCGGAATATCTCTATGATGCTTCCGATTTCGAACTTCAGGTTCTGTGGTTCGGTGCGAAAATCGGCTATATTACCGGAACCTTAAGTTCTCATTTTGCAGATCTGATTTTAGAGCAGAGCAACGTGAAACTGTCTAAAATTAATAATAAAATTGCCATCAAGGTTTTAAGGATGATGTATGACCGCTTCCCAACCAGAAGTCTGTTAAAGGCTTTGTGTATGCTTCTCATCCGTGATGACAACCGGGAAAAAGAAAACCAGAAATATTATGGAGAGGCCATCCGTGAATATATTGATAATATACCTGGCCTGTTCAATTACTATATTTACACCATCGACCAGACAAAATATGTTTCGGTTCCGACCAGAGTTATGGAGTATTTTTCTGAGAATACTTCACGGCTTTCGTCCTATCAGTCTTATTTCTATGCGAACCTGATTTCTAATAAGCGGAAAAATCCGGAATACTACCGGGCTTATGTGCCGGCAATGATCGAGTACGCAGAGGAGCAGGTTTTCAAAGGAACCGTAGATAACCATATGGCTGTTATTTATAAGGACATTCTGGAGAATAATCTGCTGACGAGTAACCTGCAGAGAGGTCTTTTTGAAATTCTTTCCACCAAGAGGATTGTGTGTCATTCCAGCCGTATGACCAACGTTATGGTTCTCCATAGTGAACTTAGCGTTTATCAGGACATTGTCTTAACCGATGGCCAGGCCTTGGTAAAAATATATTCCGGCGATGCCATTGTTTTGTTTAAAGATGGCGCCGGCAATATTTACCATAATGTTTCCTATGACAAAATCGACTTACTGAACAGTAAGGAATATATTGATAAATGCATTCAGGGAGTCCCTCTGAATGATTACATGTTACTGAATGATACCCTTCCTTTGACCAGGGCTTACAAAGATCCGGTAGAAATCCTGCATTACCTGACCCACAATATGAACGCTTCCAGCTTCCGCGTTTCTTATGTGCAGAAGATTCTGAAGGACACTGTGGTATATTTCTCCAAAAACTCCAAAGAACAGGAAGTTTATGACGAACTGATCGAGTTTTTTAAATTTGATCTGGATCCGGAAACGAGAGGAAAACTGATTGGGATCATGATTGAGCGGGGCTTATATGAAGATGCCTTTGAAGAAATCAAAAAGGGTGGTTTTGAGTATGTGGAAGAATCCAGTATTGCCAAACTTGCTCATGAGCTGACGACTAATCCGGAACAGAAAGAAGACGAACTGCTCCTTACCATGTGCGAGCAGAGCTTTACGAGAACCACCTTTGACCAAAGTACTTTCGAGTATCTGTTGAAGTACTATAATGGCAAAATCGATGTCATGCTGGATCTTTACCGTGCAGGAAATGCTTACGGAATCGTAGATGACACCCTTCCGGAACGTGTTCTGCAACGGACCATTGAGACGGGAGAGTATTCTGAACTGGTTTCCCAGCTGTTTGCAAAGTATTATGAATCTGGTCCAAATGAGCAGCTGAAAGTAGATTATTTGAATTCCCGTGCCTACGCGTACTTCTTTCACAATGAAGAGCGGAATGCCGACTTCTTCAAATTTATCGGCGATGAGATGGTTAGTGGAACTGCTTTCCAGCCAGTTACGGAAGTAGCATATCTGAAATATGCAGCAGACAAAGACATTACCAGCAATATTAAATTGCAGACCATAGAAAGAAAACTGAAATACTATTGCGGAAAATCCATCCTCATGGAAGAGTTTAAAGGCTATCGGCGGTATTTCGAATTGCCAACGGTTTTGGCAAATTCTGTTATTATTACCAGCATTGGCCGCAATTCTATAGTAACCTACAGCATCGCTCCGGGAGAAGAAGTGCGAACGGAAAACATGAATGAAGTCATGGATGGGTTCTTTGCAAAATACATTACCTTGTTCTACGGAGAGAGTATTACCTATCATGTAGACGACAAAGAAGAAGTAACCGTTTCCTACGATGACCTGAATATCGTAGAAGATGAATCCAGATATTCCGTAATTAATTCTTTGATTAAAATGCAGCAAGAAACGGATCTGGAGAATTTTGGAACAGCAGCGAAAAATTATTATATTAAGAGTCAGTTAATTGACAGGTTATTTTAATGAGCAAACAAGGACTGATCATTGGAATCGATTATACAAGTGAATATTGTCAGGCTTGCTACTATTCCAGACGTCATGAGTGTCCGGAGTCCATTTATTCTGGAACGGAAGAAATGCGCTATCGGATTCCGACGGCCTTAAGTTTCGATTCCTGCAATAGCAAATGGCTGATCGGACAGGCGGCCATTGATTATGCTACGGAAAAAGAAGAATATCTGTTCCAGGACCTGTTAGCCAATGTGGCAGAACGGGAAAAATGCATTATTGATAACCGTGAATATACCTATACCCAGTTGTTGGCCATTTATTTTGGCAAGCTTATCGAGTTGGTTCAGCTTTCCACTTCTGTTATGGCAGTGGAAAATATCACCGTAAACTTACGGGAAATCAATCATGACGTGAAAAATACGATTTTGGAAGCGTTTGCCATGCTGAAACTTCCTGCGAGCAAAATCAAACTCCAGTCATGTGCAGAAAGCTTTGCTTACTATGTTTTGAATGAAAAGAAAGAGCTTTGGGAAAAAGGTGCTCAGCTGTTTGATTTTTCTTCGGAAGGCTTTTTCGAAAAACAGTTATCTCATCAAAGAGGTTCGGAAAGCGAAGAGTATGTTTATGTTTACGAAGATGAACATAGTGATGAATTTTTCCTAAGCGATAACGAAGGACTTCAGGAACAGATGGATGAAAAACTGGATGCCCTGTTTTTGGAAGTCATCGATGAGAATCCGGTTTCCAGCGTTTTTTTTGTTGGGGATGGATTCGAAGACATCTGGTTTGCTAAAACTCTGAAGGATATTTCCGAGAGCACCAGAGCTTTTAAAGGAAACAACCTGTATGCCAAAGGCGCTTGTCTTGCCGGCTTAAGAAGAAGCAAGAAAGAATTAAAAGACCTTGCGATTGTCTGTGATGGCAGAACGAAGGTTACCATTGCCATTGAAGCCCGCTATAAAGGCAGCATGTCCATAATTAACCTGAGCCGGGCATCGGTAGCTTGGTTTGATGCAGGCATTGTTTCGGACTTTATTATTGACAATATCAAGGTGATTCGTTTTTATATAACATCGATGGTCAGCAAGGAGCGGACCTTTGTGGATTTTGACA
>JAKSRL010000141.1 GCA_024403635.1 Lachnospiraceae bacterium
TCCTAGGAACTCGATGCCGTCAAGTTTTGCTGCTTCTTCCGCAAATACTTTAATGAACTCTTCGCCGATAATATGACGTTTCTGCTCCGGATCCGTAACTCCTGCCAGAAGGTCTAAGAAACGGTCAGTTGCATCAATATAAATCAGGTTTGCATTCATCTGATTCTTGAATACTTCGATAACCTGCTCTGGCTCTCCTTTACGGAGAAGTCCATGGTTTACATGTACGCATACCAGCTGCTGGCCGATTGCTTTCAGTAAAAGAGCTGCGCAAACAGAGGAATCAACGCCACCAGATAACGCCAGAAGCACTTTTTTGTCGCCAACTTGTGCTTTGATATCTGCGATTTGTTCCTCAATATAAGCTTTTGCCAGTTCCGGGGTGTTAATTCTTTGCATGTTTTCCGGACGTACGAGTAATGCCATTTCTTTTTCCTCCATAAAATACTCTTTTTTAATACGTAATATTTTACTTCACCAAAAATTCATTTTCAATAAAAAAAGTGGCGAAAATTCCTTTCGCCACAGAGATTTTTTGGTTGTTTTTTTATATTGAAACCCGTTTTTGCAGAAAGCAAATTTTGCTCTACATCGTAATGACAAATTGGGCACCGCCATCTACATTCTCCGCCTTAATCTTCCAACCGTGTTGCTCTACGATTTCTTTTGTCAGAGACATTCCGATACCAGTGTTTCCATTCTTTCCGGTATAGAACCGCTCAAAAAGATGTTTTAAACTGTCTTCGCTGATTGGCGTTCCGTCGTCCCAGATTTTTAAGGACTTTCCGTCATAGAAAATTTTGATTTCTTTCTTTGCATAACGGATGGCATTGGATAAGATATTGCGTATTGCTTTTTCCAACTGTACCCGGTCTGCATCGATAAGTAGAAGTCCACCTTCTACCTTCAAGTCTACGTTTAGGTCTTTACGGTTAATGGCTGCTTCCATAGAGGTCAGACACTCGGACAGGAAGCTGCGCATTTCCACAGACTCTTTGTTCAGTTTATAAGCTCCGCTCTCCAGACGGGAGAGGGACAAAATGTCATTGACTAAATTCGTCATTTTATCGGTTTCATTTAAGATAACCGCTGTCGCTTCTTTCGTGTCGGAAATAACGCCTTCCTGGAGTCCTTCCGCATAACCCTGAATAGACATAAGAGGAGTCTTCAGTTCATGAGACGCATTCTCGAAGAACTGTTTTTGTTTTGCCTGGTCCGTTTCAATTTTCTTGCCTACGAACAAACCGATTAAGGTTGCGCCCACAATACATACCGCCATAATGATGTACATAACGATACTAATGGTCTTGATCATTTCGATTTCTGAGGTAGCATTTACGTAGTAGAATTGTACACGGCCGTCTTCGGTATTTTTCCAGGAAACGAACAATGTGGTATCACCCATCTCCACTTTGTACATTTCTTCTGGCCGGGTATCACCCGTCTTCCACCAGTTCACGATGTTCTCGGAATAATAGTCCCAAAAAATTTCATCATAGCCTCGGTAGTCATCATCCCAAATCTCGTTCCAGAAATCAAACAAGTCGTCATACCAATGCCGCTCACCATCATCATAACGGTCATAGTAACCGCCGTAATAGTCGTCATAGTAGCTGTCCTTATGATCATCGGTTCCCGCATCCTTTGGTTCGTCCTTCTTCGGGTCATAGATGAAGGACGCGCCCGCCATCTGGGATTCAATCATTTCCGTCCGATCCAAAACACCGTCATTGTCCATATAGACAGAGATGCAATGTTGGGCTTTCGTGCGTACATGGGCATTCACAATTAAATTAAAAGCAACGCCTAAAATGACGAAAGCGATAGCCATGCATAAAGCCATGGTTATGACTAATTTTCGTCTGGTGTGTTTCATTTACTTGCCTCCAGTTTATAGCCAAAGCCCCATACAACCGTAATAGCAACGGTGCTGCCAACAGCGGTCAGTTTCTTACGAATGCGTCGTACGGTTTCGTCCGTTACTCTGGTTTCTACTTCCGTACTGATTCCCCAGATTTTATCTAACAGTTCTTCCCTCGGAATAGCCCGGTCTTTTTGTTCCATCATATAGCGAAGCAAGGCTAGCTCCGTCATGGTCAGAGTCGCCTTATTGCCCTTGCACGTTACTTCTCGGGTTTTATAGGAATACACAATATCGCCGAAGGTCAATTCTTCTTCCTTCGCCGGAGCTGCGTCGACATGCTCCATTTCAATGCGACGGAATAAAGCTTTAATACGCATTACCAACATAGACGGGCGGAAGGGCTTGGTCAGATAATCGTCGCCACCGTAAGTCATGCCCGTCACATAATCCATCTCGCTGTCTTTGGCGGTAAGGATGATGATCGGCACTTTTGAAATCTCTCTTAAGCGTTTACAGATGGTCAATCCGTCCGTGCCCGGCATCATAATGTCCAACACTGCAAGGTCACAAGGTCTCTTGCGGAAGGCATCGAACAGTTCATCGCCTGTTGGAAAGACTTCCACTTCAAAACCGGAATCAATTAAGAAGGATTTTAATATTTCGCGGATATTTTCTTCGTCGTCTGCTGCGTAAATTAATTTTCCCATATAAACCTCCAGAGGACAGAAGTTTCCTTCCGTCCTCCGCTAATTATATTACATTTTGATCTATTTGACGATTAAATTCATACTCCCTGAGAATCTTCTTCAAACAATCCTGAGAAGAAATCGTAAATGTCGTCTATGCTGAAGCCGCCCTGGTCTTTGTTATTATCCGGCTTGTTCTGGTTACCATTCTGGTTTCCATTCGAATCACCATACTGATCGTTTCCATAATACCAGTAGTTATCGTCATCTCCGAAAAACTGGCTGAAGAAGTTGTCATTGTCGTTGTATGGATTGCTATGTCCGTAGCCAGGAACATTGTCTAAAATTTCATCGAGATTATACTCTGGAATTTCAATTGCTTCGATTGCAGTTCTTACGCCTGCCAGTTCTCTTCCAACTTTGACGGTAGAGAACGCATTGATTGCCAAAAGGCCTGCGATAATTACGGCTAGAATGGTCATAACGATACGGAACCATAAGCCGTGATGCCTGCTCTCCTGTTTACATGGTTTCTGCGGAGCAACCTGTGGTGCTCGTGTTGGTGCTGGCTGAGGTGTCGGCTGTGGACGAGTATACGGATAAGCCTGCTGCTGAGTCTGTGTATACTGTGAATCATTCTGATATCGTGGTGCAGCCTGCTGTGTGTACTGTGGCTGAGCTGACGCTGGTGCTGGCTGAGGTGCTGGTGCTGGCTGAGGTGCTGGTGCTGGCTGAGGTGCTGGTGCCGGCTGAGGCGCTACCTCGACTACTGGAACTACTGGAACCTCTTGCTCTGCTGCCGCCTGAACTGCCTGCTGAACTTCCTGATATACTTCCTGAGAAGGAACCATGGTCTGATCAATTGCTTCCTGTACTGGCGGAACTGCTTCTGCCACTGGAACTGCTGCATTAACGATGTTTTCATTGATGTTTTCTGTCATTTTATTACCCCTTTCATGTTTCGCCTTTTCATGCGAACAAATGATAAGATTACTTTTCAATTTTCAAATTCTTCATTTGATGGCCTAATGATACTTCTTTCCAATTTTGAAATCTCACATGAAACTGAGTTAAAAATGTCACAATTTTGCAACAACATTTATTTGTAAACTTGATAATTTAAAACGAGCCTGCACGCAGGCTGAAAAATGCCCGATTTTACCCATTTTTCAGAACGAAAACGAAAATCTTGAGCATTTTCAGGAGGATTTTCCTATGCATGTGTTCATCTTTTTCGTTTTTGTTCTAAATACATAAAAAATGCATGTATATAAATCATATACATGCATTTTTATCAACAATACCAAGAGACTACTCTTATCCGAACGTATTCTGAGCTTAGAAGCTTTCGTGCGTTTCAGAAATACGTAGGAAACTTTTTTATTTCAAATACTGTTTCAGGAACTGACCGGTATAGCTCTTCTTGTCTTTCGCTACTTCTTCCGGCGTTCCTTTGGTGAATACAGTGCCACCTTTGTCGCCGCCTTCCGGGCCCATATCGATAATATAATCGGCCACTTTAATAACCTCTAGATT
>JAKSRL010000142.1 GCA_024403635.1 Lachnospiraceae bacterium
CTACTATATTTTCCTTCCTCATATCATATTCCTTACCAAGTCGTTGTATCATTTGAAAATATTCTTTGCAAAAATGCACAAATGAATCTCCTACCGGAAATGACTCCACCTGGAGCATCGTCTGCAGATATAACGTCCGGGTTAAAGCTTTGCCCGGAATCGTTCTGTATACAATAGAGGGATGCTTACTGATATTCCAACTGATGTTAGGAATCAACGCAACTCCCATTCCTGATTCCAAAAAAGTCATAATCGTTTCCGTGCTTACGCATTCCATAATCCCCATAGGTTCAAAATCATTATGTTTGCTAAATGTTTTGGTTGCGTCATAGGCAGAATGACATCCTTTTGAATACAAAAAAGTCTCTTTTGCGTATTCCTCCGGTGTTAGCTCTGAATCACTCATTTGTGCAAAACGATGTTTTTCCGAATAAGCCAAATAAAAGGTTTCCTCCAACAGTGGGATAAATCCGTTTTTGTTCTGAGGCTTGAAATAGGAGTCAATTAAAAACATAGTACCCAGATTTCCAGAAGATTGTCCTGTAAATTCCACAGTAACTTCCGGATTACATAGATGATAATTAGCCACAAGACTCGGCATCAATATGGATGCAGAATTAAATCCCAGCTTAACAATCTGCTGTTCCATCTTTTGTCGGTATTCAATCTCTGTCTTCATTTTATCCAAAGTTTCAAATATCGTTTCAGCATATTTATATACAATTTTACCACTCTCATTGACCACGATGTTCTTTCCTCCCCTGTCCAAAAGCGTCGTGCCCAGTTCTTCTTCCATCCTATGTATGATTCTGCTAAGAGCCGGTTGTGCCATGTGTAATTCTTCCGCTGCATGTGAAATATGCTGCAGTTCAACTACTTTCATAAAATATTCCAGATATTGCAGTTCCATCCTGTTGCTCCTTTCCAACCTGTAGCGCTAAATGCCAATAGAAAAAAAGAGCAGAATGTAGTCACATCCTGCTCTCCGTTGAGTTCATGCGTCATTTTAACATTACTCTACGTAAATTTCAACTTATTTAGATTTTTGTGACAGAAAATTTTTTACCACACGCATGGTCCGGTTGCAATTCCCTCCTCCTTCAGGCAAAATCTTGCAACCTCCTCATTCGTTGCGAACCAGGCTCCCTGCTCCTTCATATACTGCAAAAGTTCTCTAAACGGCCGCAGATTATGAGGTCTTCCCATGAATTGCGGGTGCATTACCAAATTCATCATGCGCCCCTGTTCTGCCAGCGAATCAAATTCATCCTTCCATACTTCACAGATTTCTCTGCCACCGCGCAAGTTAATTCTTACCGGTTCACATTCCGTATACAGGTCATAACAAGTGTCATCAAATATGGAATCCTTGGGCAACTCCACCAACGGAATTTTCTTTCCATCCAGCTCATGGATAAAAGGTCCATCGGAATCTCTCCAGTTAGAGGAATATACATACCCTCTCTCAGCCCACAGCCGCACATCAAAATCATATACATTTCCCAATGGTCCTCGATTTCCTACCGGAATCTTCCCCAGCAGATTGGAAAATATTTTGTCCACCTTATCCATCAGTGCAACTTCTTTTTCATAATTATCATATGCTTCATGCATCCATCCATGATACCCAATCTCATGTCCTGCATCTGCAATTGCCTTTACTACTTCCGGATACTGCTCCGCTATCCACGCCGGTGTAAAAAAAGTCGTCTTAATATCCAGTTCCTCCAGCATTCTTAATATTCTGGGAACCGCTTGAAGCGTACTGTATCTGCCTCTTGAAAGATTGGTCAAATGCCTTTCATTTTCTTTATTTCTCTGAAGCCATAAGAGTTCTCCATCCACATCAAAAGCAACCATAACTGCAATTCTTTTTCCATCCGGCCAGTTATATTTACGTCCGTTCATATCTGCTCCTCCTAGACCTTTTGCCCATTATATTTCTGGACATAAGCTGCCACCTCTTCGCAGGTTGCTATCCAAGCTCCCTGTTCCCTGGCATACGTCAAAAAACGATTCAGCATAACTGCCCTGCTGGAACGTCCAATAAACTGCGGATGAAGCTTTAGTACCATCACCTTATCGCCCTCCGAAGCCAGTTCGTCCAAAGTATCTTTCCAAATTTCAAAAACGTAATCTACCGGATAATTTGCCCTGTGCTGAGGGTGGTCAAAGGAAAAGAAAAAGTAAGTATAGTCATCCATGGTATGCTCTGTCGGCAATTCGATAATCGAAGGCTCCTTGGGATAAGCATAAGCCCAATCACAATCCTTCATAATGGAAGAATAACGATATCCACGTTCTCTCAACAGGGTAGGCGTATATGCATAAGTAATGTTACGCCAGCCTCTGGCACCCACAGGCTTCTTTCCAGTCAATTCCATAAGAGTCCTCTCGGCTTTCTCCATATTTACAGTTTCCTGCTCTTTTGTCAAATCAAGACTTGTCTCAGGCATCCAGCCATGATACCCGATTTCATGTCCTGCCGCATCAATTTTTTTAACATCTTCAGGATACTTTTCTGCGATAGCCCCGGGGATAAAAAACGTTCCTTTCACCTCATTTTTCTCCAAGACATCCAGACATCTGTCCAGGC
The DNA here is from genome assembly GCA_024403635.1 of Lachnospiraceae bacterium. GTDB lineage: Bacteria > Bacillota > Clostridia > Lachnospirales > Lachnospiraceae > RGIG5612. The sequence continues at coordinate 2,597 of JAKSRL010000142.1, forward strand.
CTTCGCTGGTCCCGTAAAGACCTCTGGATACATCTGCAAACCCCAGCTTCTTCTGGTAAACACACTCTCTGAGTAGTTCCAGATCATAATCGAAAGTAACCATCAGCGCAATTCTTTTTCCCCCGGGCCAAGTAATACCGTCACCATTTTTTAATGAAATCATGTGCTTCTCCTCTCTATCGTCTTTGGCATTGTTTTATGAAAATAATAAATCAGCAGTCCCACATCCAAAATAATGGATATGAGCCAGGTTATTGGAAATGTCAGGTACAAAGCTTCCGGCGTATGTATTTTTTGAAACACTGTGTAAAAATAAATGATGCGAAAACCTAAGATGGTAAACACAGAAACCGCCATAGGTGCAGCACTCTTTCCAAGCCCTCTCAATGCATAGACTACCGGATCCATAATTCCGGCAAGGAAATACAATCCGGCTACATACTTAAGCCTGATCATCCCATAATCTGCCAATTCCCCTGTAATTTTGAAAAGCCCCAGCAAAGGATGTCCAAATAGTACCATTCCGCAACCAATCACAACATCGGTAATGACAGCCCCGATGATACCGTACCAGATACCTTGCTTGACTCTCTCTCTTTTTCCCGCCCCATAGTTCTGGCTGGTAAAAGTCATTACCGCCTGGTTAAATCCACTGGTAAGATGATTCAAAAATCCATCCAGATTAGCGGCTGCAGTGTTTGCTATCAACATTTCCATTCCCAGAGAATTCACAGCGTTCTGTATCAAACAACCGGAAAGCGGGTAGAGACAGGAATGTAAACTGGAAGGGATTCCAATCTGAATGATAGCAAGTGTTTCCTCCGACGAAAAACGAATTTTTCCGGGAAATACCCTTATTTCATCCGCTCTGCATATTAATTCATGGAAAATCATAATCAATGCAATTGTCTGAGAAAATACAGTTGCTATCGCCACTCCGGCTACTCCCCAGTGAAAAACTGCAACAAATAGTACATTACACCCAAAGTTGATTGCACCTGCAATAGTCAAATATCGCAATGGCTTCCTGGTATCTCCTGCCGCACGCAGGATTCCGGCACAGAAGTTGAATGCCATTATAATCGGCATTCCACCAAAATAAATGCGCAGATATAAGACCGCAGCATTTATTACTTCCTCCGGCGTATTCAGCAGCAATAAAACCTTTTTGGCAAAACATATTCCTGCTATTGCCATTATCACGCCGGAAACAATTCCTAACAGTACCGACGAATGAACTGCTCTTCGAATTCGTTCCCCTGCCCTGCAACCAATCAGTCTTGCAATTACAACGGTACCTCCGGTAGCAAGTCCGGTGAAAAGGCTGACCAGAAAATTTATCGGCAAAGAAGTAGCTCCCACAGCCGCCAGCGCATCAGCCCCCGCGAACCGACCAACTACCATCACATCCACAGAATTGAAAAACATTTGAAGGCAGTTTGAGGCACTGACAGGAATTGCAAAGAAAAACATACTTTTTAGCAGC
>JAKSRL010000143.1 GCA_024403635.1 Lachnospiraceae bacterium
AGTCCGAATCCGATATTATAGCTCGGCTCGTCCACTATAAAATGCCTTTTCACTATGAAGAAGGAGTTGTTGCAAATGGTCGTATGCTCTATCCCGACATCACTTGCATGTCCATCAGCACCAAGAAAATATACTATTGGGAGCATCTGGGAAGTATGGACAATATCAAATATGCACAGGCAAATTTTGCAAAAATCCCCGAACTCTATAATGCTGGATTCCCCCCATGGAAAAACCTGATCCTTACAACAGAAACTTCCGATTCCCCTCTCGATATCAACTTTGTAGACTATCTGATTGAATATTATTTGCTTTAAAAAATACCCTGATATTTGTATAAAAATATATACAAATCCACCACTTTAGGGTAGAATGGTTGAAACAATTTATTTATCAAATATGGAGGAACGCTATGTCAGAAAACGATGAAGTAATCACAATCACACTGGAGTTTGAGGATGACGAAAAAGTTGTAGTTGAGCCATTATTCATTTTTGAAGTAGACGGAAAAGAATACGTTGCCCTGGCTCCTATTGATGAGGAGTCTGATGACGTTTACCTTTACGAATACAGAGAGCTTGATGACGATGAATTTGAATTCCTTGACATCGAAGATGATGCTGAATTCGACAAAGTTGCTGCTGAATTTGAGCGCATTGTGGATGAAGCAGAAGCAGAAGAAAACAAATAATTAAGTTTTTCATCTTTTATAACACAAGAGAAGGCTACCCTTTGGGCAGCCTTCTTTATTTCATGCATTCTATTGTACTATATTATTTCATTGCAGCGGTCCAATACGTCTGGTTGTAAATATCGGTGAAGCTGTACATTGCTAAAACAGTGCCATCACCAACAACTATGTTGCCGATCTGCGGATTTGTCGTTGCATCCCAAGAGCCGATGACATAACTGTCGAGATAATTTCCATCATAATCATAGTAGTCTGCAACGAAATCAATCAGGTCGCCTTCTTTGATGGATGAGCTAACATCTTCTGCGACGAAGCTGTTCTCCCACAGTCCTTCTTCGAAATCTTCTACAACTTTTTCCTTAACGCCGCTGACAAATTTTGCAACAACGCCGATGTAGTCATCGGACTTAGAATAATCGTAACACAGGCCTGCAATATATCCGTCAGGTTTCTCCGAAGAGAATACCAGAACCATCTTTGCTAACTGTCCCTTGTACATTACCGGAACATACCCGGTAATCTCATAAAATCCATCGCTTCCTTCAAAGGTGCTTTCATAATAGTAAGCTACGATGTTGCCGTCGATGGACAGCCATGTCTTGTCATAATCGCCGATTAAGTTTCCGTCATCATCGAAATCAAATACATTGTCCGTGCCAAGGTCGATTAAGCCTTCTCCATCATCGTAATATACGTTAAGCAGAATGTGGTCAACCATTCTCCACTGGTCATCGTCTAAGGTAATGATCTGCTGACCCTTTTTGTTGGTCTTCCACTCTAACTGGGTCTGGTCGAAAATATGGCTGGCCAAGAACTCGGAAGCCGCATCTTTATTCATTTTGCTCACATAAGCACGGTCGCTGAAGAATCCATCATTACCAAGTAAACTGCCTAACAGGTCATACATGTCAGAAGTAGAATAATCGGTGCTATAGTCGCTGCCGCTATATTCATTTCCGTAGTAGTTTGCGCCATAGTCGCCGCTTCCGAAAATACCGAAGAGGGAGTTAAATGGTGAACCGCCGCCGGAAATGTACTGGCCACTCATTTCTAAGCTTGCATACTGCTGAACGGCATCGGTATATTCCGAGCAGATTCCGATTGCGTTGTATACGCTTTCTACGGTAGTTGCATACTGAGAGTTCGCATATGGGAAGTAGATGGACAGTCCGTATGCGTTCACCATGTTTTTGGATACTTTGTTGTATTTAACTGCTCCTAAAACTGCCTGTGCAAAAGCTTTGCCTTCTGCCGTTCCTAAATTCTTCGCAAAGTCAACCGCGTCAACTTGGTCGGTCTGGTAGGATTCGCCGAATTCACGGGATTTGCTTCTTACCTTAGAAACCGATGTATAAGAGCCGTTTTCGCTTGTAATCTGTGCACTGACTTTCTTGCCGAAAGCCTGAAGCTTGGAAGGAACGGTTGTGCTTAATTCTTTCAGGTCGGTTACGGAAAGCGTTGCTCCGTAGCCTGGGGAGTTTTGGGTAGAAATTCTAACGAAATCATCGCAGATAATCTTGCCTAACTCTACGGTTCCCATGCCTGTGTTGCTGTTTAATTTCGAAAGCCAATTGGTGTAATACCATCCGGAAGCATCTTCTGTTTCTTCCGATGCAATCAGGTAATCCGAGTAATCGGAAAGAGCCAGACCGGTTTCTACCGTGCCCATCAGACAAGCATCAAATCCGATAAAGTCAAAGTATACTCCGCCCTTCTTTAACGCAGTTTTAATTGCTGCCAGATTCATAGAGCCGGTGTAAGAATATTTCTCGTCATGTCCATAGCCTTCTACTGCGCCACCACCATGATCCCAAAGGATGAGCACGTTACGATTCGCATCGAAGTTCTGATCACAAAACTGAATGAACTCCGCTAAGGTGTCTGGTTTCGTCATAGCCTTGTCGCCAAAGTTCTTCTGAATACGGAACAGTTCGCCACCCTTTATCTGATAAATCTGGTTGTAATCGCTGGAGATAGCGTTGTTCTGCCATTTTGTGGTACCACCGGTAAACACGATAAGGTTTACGTTGTCGCCGATGGTCGCATTCATCATTTCTTTAATATCTCTGGTTGCGGAACCGCACTGGGACTCTAAGTCGGAACCGCACATATAAACCATAACGTTTACTTTGTCCGTACCGTCTCCATAAATTTCTGTCTGTTTTTCCGGAACGCCTGCTGCCACATCGGTGATGACAGATCCGGTATTGTCTTCCCAGTTATCGTCGGTGTAATAATTGTTTGCAAGGCTGGTCCAAATAAACCCGTTCTGGGACGGTGTCGGATCCGTTACCTCTGTAATCTGGGTCGTGGTATTGCCGGTATTCGTTCCTCCGTTGATAATTGCATTCTCAATTTTCTTCGAGCAGCTCTTCAACATGCAGCTACCCAAAATAATGATGGCAAGCAGAATAACGATACCAATAATAATGATTCTCAGTTTCGAAGATTTCTTCTTGCTTTCGGAGCTGCTATTCGGTTTCAGCGTGCTTTGCGCAGCTTGCGGATAAGAGTCTTGCTGATAAGCAGCTTGCTGTGCCTGCTGTTGTGCCTGTCTCTTCGCATTAATCTCCGCAATCGCTTTTTCTGTATCGCTCATTCCTTCGGTAGAAGGAGTCGTAGCCGCTGCCTGCCTGGCATCATTCTGTGGCATTGGATGTCTTCCGTTTTCTCCCATTGGAGGCATTTCATTTTCCCCTACGCTAGGGTCCTGTACCCGGCTCTCCTTTTCTCGGCAATCCTTTTGTCTTAGATTCGTTCTGAGCATCGAGACCGGTTTTCCCATTACGGTTTCCTACAGGTCCTGATCCCAATCCAGTACCCTGACGGCCGATTTTTCCAGTGCCTTCTATAACTTTCTTTTCTCTGCTGATTGGTTTATTATCCATACTTTTTCCTCTTTTTAAACTATTTTCGTTCCACAGAATTCACAGCATCCCTTTGCATCCGGAACGGTAGTTGCACCACAGCATGGGCAAGTCATCTGAATCTTTGGAGCTGCAGCTGCTGCAACTTCTGCGCGAGCATCTTCTCTCATTCCAGAGAAAATTGACTTAATTTCTTCCTGCATCGCAACATATTTTTCATAAGCCTGTCCGTGTCTGTGCATGGAGCCAATCTGCTCCTCTGTAACAGAAGAGCTATTTACATTAAATCTCATATCGTCAAAATATGGATTATTTACATAAACAGTAACCGTAAAATTATAGTGATAATCATATCTTGGAGGATTGTAGCTAATATCTTTTCCTTCTCTATCTTTCTGTTTCTGTTCAATTCTGCTTTCTGAAATATTCGTATCACAGCCAGTTACTGCAGAAAATTCCAGAACGTCTGGATTTGCATCCTGCCATTTGCTCGCACGGGTGATGATG
>JAKSRL010000144.1 GCA_024403635.1 Lachnospiraceae bacterium
CAGCTTTCTCTTTTTTCAAGCATTTCTAAGAATGTCATAAGGTAGTCTCCTTTTCATTATTATTTATCAATGCTTCCTAACAGGAATGTCATTCGTGCCTCTGAATCCAATGTTAACTCTCCATTCTCAGTCAGAAGCGGTGTGTCTAAAACTGCTTTGATGGATTTCGAGAGACTAGCTGCTTCACCTACGATCTTTCTACTTATAGGTGAATAAGCTCTGAAATCAGTTCCTTCAGTTCTGATAATATCCTGCATCTTCAGAACCATTGGATAAAACATGGAATCAAGTCTTGCAAGTAGACTGTAATACATGTTAGTTCGTCGGCGGATTGCTACACACTGGACTGCTCCGTTGATTAGCTGCTCACATGCAACATCAGCTTCTGTAGCATTTACAATAGCATTTTCGAGGTTTTTTCCTGCTTTTGCACTTGTAATCATACCCAAAACCAGTAGAGCCGGACCAGCGACAAGACCGCCTAAAACCGCAGTCCCTCCCGCCATTCCGAGTCCGCCTGATGCTAAAGATCCGCCTCCAAAAAATGCCAATGTCGCATTAGTTGCAGCGGCACCACTTAAGGAGCTGATCGCTGTTCCGGTTGAAGCTGCTGCAAACATGCCTGCGGCGTTATAAGCACCCAATGCGGTAAGTGCACCACCAATTGTTCCGGTAGTAGCCCCCTTCATAAGTGATGAGGCATAGGAAGCCATCTCTTCCATTTCTTTGATTTCATATTCATCAATATGCAATTTGTGTAATTCTTCCAGACCTATTGAATCTTTAAAATTCACATTTTTAATTTGGCGAAAAGAATGAACGAAAGGATGAATGCTTTCTTCCAGAACCCGGAGTTTTTCTTTTCCGAGGTTTTCCAAAGCAGCACCGCACTGATGTCGGAGTGTTTCCAATCTCTCGCCTGCTTGAGCAGTTCTTGCCTCTGAATTCTGATTCAGTTTTTTGGCACTGTTCTGGTCAATAAATCCTTTGATAGTTGTTCCTGCACCGGTTGCACCCGTAGCTGCGGCAACTCCAATAAATAAAAGTGGTAATGGCATAGTATTTCCCCCTTTTTATCGTTTTAAAAAGCTTCCAAAAGCTTTTCTTGCCTGTTTGCCAAGATCTTTTGCAGCAGGCATGGCAGCATTTCCAAAGAGATCTTTTGCAACAGGAATTGCAGATGAACCAAGCACTTCTTTTGTGGCTCCAAACAGCTGGCCACTTTTATCAGAAAGTGATTTCAGTCCTTCGGCAACCACATTATTCGGAACGTCAATTTTTTCGATAGGTACAAATCTCTCATCCTGAATCAGTTCTTCAACACAATGAACAATAACACTCATTCGTTCTTTCATCGCTTCTGCTGCTGGTTTAACTTCCTGGTAAGGGCGATTGCTCTGTTCTAACTCTTCCAATTCTTTTTCTAAGGAAGTAGTAGTTTTAATATACTGCTCTAGCTCGGTATATTTGCTTCTTTCTACTTTAAGCACTCTGACGATATGCCTTATCAGCTGTTTTTCCAAATCTGCATACTCTCCATCACGGAAAGCCATTACAAGAAGATTCCAAATCATATGGAGAGGGGTAACACCATCATCGATGCTGGTCAGATGGTTAAAAATAGCATCATCAACTCCTTCGGAAATAAGCTCATAAGGTGTATCTTCCGGAAACACAGATTTCATTTGTGCAATACACTCGTCGATGATGGTATCTGAATAAAGGGAAAATCCTTCAGGATCAATTGATGCACCGATTTCATTGAAGAATGTTTGTTCTTCAGAAGATACAATTCCATCAACCGACATCAGATAATAGAATATTTTCATAGCACTTCGTTTTTCAAATGCAATCATGTTTTTATGCTCCTTTTATAAATCGAAATCAAGATCGGAATCCATAAAGTTTTCAAATTCAGCTTGTGTTGTAAATTGAACATTCATTCCAAGGGATTCCTGGAGAACTGCGTTACTTTGAAGAAATGTGTTAGTATCCCCTGCTTTGTGAGCATTTTCCATATTATCCACGGTTTCCGTAAATAGAATAAGATGGTTACTCATATATTGTTCAACAACCTGCTCCATTTGTGTTCTGTTTTGTTTTAAAAGACAAATTGTTTCGCGACATTCAGCTTCTATTCGAAGGCGCTCCTCGTGTGCTTCAATACATTCGGCGAATGAAGTTATCACTTCATTATAAACATATTGAACAGCTTCCAGGTAGGTCATTGGCATACCATTCACAGGCGGAATTGAATTCACATTTGGATAATCCGCAGGAGATACCATATGTTCTTCCATTTGGATAAAGAATCCGGACAAACATTCCAGTTTGTCAAGAATATCTTCTTTGGCTAATGCTAAAAGACGTCCTAAACCACAGTAATTAATTCCTTGTAGAAGATCTTTGACAAATGCCTCTTTATTTCCCTTGTTTTTTATTGCTGCCTTCAATCCATTTGCTGAAAAATCAACAGTTGTGAAAGAAATCGCGGTTAGTTTTCTCATTGCGTTCAATTCAGGATTGTTCCGTGGAAGTAAGGCATGTAAATCAGGAACAGTTTGATGTTTATTCTTTACCTGTTCTATCAATTTTCGTATTGAATAAAACCCAGATATGATTGCCTCATATACTAAAACAGGGATGTATCTTTTTTTCTTAATCATCTCGGCGGTGATTCCAAGTTCCATATGGAAATTAAAATCAATACCCGCATCATAGAATGTCTGCTCTAAATCAGGTCCGATTCCTTCCAGCGAGCATAGGTCAGCGAGAAATTCTCGGATTGGTTCGCTAAAACCGGAGATTCCCTCTTCCTGCGAAAGAGAATATCCTTTTTTGCTGGATGCCACTCTTAACAACCAACCTACTGCACCAAAATAAACGGCTTCCAGCAGAGATTCTTTTTTTATGGAACGTATTTCGGCAAGATTTTTTATCTGAAATTCACCATTTTCATCCGTTCCATAAGCGCAATCTGTACAAGCTTCAAAAATTGAAAACAGTAATCCTCTGAATCCAAGATTGTCTGAGAAATCATGATATTCTCGAATCCGTGTGTTAACAGGGTTGCAGTTAGTACTCCTACTATTAGCAGCCCCATTCAGAAAACATACTGCTCCGGCAAAGGAATCGTCTTTATATCCGGTTTTAGAAGCAATCAGAGTGATTATATTTTCTGTTTTTTCTTTTCCCCAGTTTTGCGCATCATCAAGGGAAATGTCGTCAGACCAGAGAAAATCCATAGCGGCACATAAAGAGCCTGCCGATACAGACAGCATTTTATCTAGTTTATCCATATTCTGATTCTTACCCCCACGTTATAGAACGTTACCTATATTACAGGTATTATAGAAGGTTGGTGTAACTGAAACAAATTAAGAGCACAATTCTTCACTGAATCGCGCTCTTGAAATTGCTATTATAATAATTGTAAACATCACTTAAGCAGTTACATCTATACATTGATTGTATTCCTTCCAACATATCTAAATAGATATGAAATCCATTTTAGTATATCAGAAATGGCTTGATATTTAAATATGAAAAATCAAGTCAGACTCTTTAAAATGCCTCCTTAACAAACGGACGTCCCAATGTTATACTTCAATAATTAATGACACCAAAAGAAAGATCACACTATTCATAACCAAGAAAGAAAAACATCAGAAAGAGGACAAAAAAATGGCCCGTATCCACATGAACTTCATGTCCTACTCCCTAGGATATCCCACCAACATTGATCTGATTTTACCAACCCTTGCCGTAGGCGATTGCGACCCCAAGAAAAACCCATCCCACAAAATAGATGCAAAATATCCAATCCTCTACCTTTTACATGGTCACGCCAACGATGGCGGTTGCTGGCTGAACTACACTTCAGTATCCCGCTATGCCGAAGAGCACCGCATTGCCGTATGCATGGTATCCACCGCAAATGTCTGCTACATGAACGCACCAGCTTACGGAGAAAACTAGTATGATCTCGTTCACAAAGAGATTCCTGAACTACTTATCGCAAATTTC
>JAKSRL010000145.1 GCA_024403635.1 Lachnospiraceae bacterium
GCATTTAAAATACGCCTTTGCCTCTGCATAGAGACAGGTTGGTTCAATATTCTCCCTCGCCTGTACCATATCGTGGATTGTTATTTCACGAGACAAAACATACTGATTCAGTGTTTTATCCCATTGTTCGATTGTTGCAGGCTGACCATCAAAGGTGCAAGTCATATCTGCCATATTTGCAAATTTCTGTTCTGCTTCAAGCCCTAACGACACTTTAAAGCGATACGTTTTTCCATTTTCGAAAAATCCAGTAAACGGTACATCCGTATCGGTGTACCAGCCAGTTTCCGCATTTTTCACATAGTAACCACTATTCTTCGGAACCGTCAATTGATACTGGGTAGAATCGTCGCCAAAATATTGACTTCCCATACCATTTATTTCCACCTGCTCAATGGCTGCTGGAAGTTTATAGCGTACAAACAGATACACATCTGTGTTATTTCGATAATTAATGTCTTCAACCTGCAATACAGTTCCGTTGACAATGGCAGAAAGGCCCGCCTTTGGTGCAAAGGTAAAACCAGTTTGCGCACGCACTTCCATTACCAGGGCATAGGTATGTCCATCCTTAAAGGTACCGGAAAAGATATTTCCCGCTTCCCCATCAACGTCGCTCCAATATGGGACATACAAATCGTATCCCAGTCCGCCGGCAACCTGCAATCCCAGGGCATCTCCCTGCAATGCAGTATCCCCTTCTACTGGTTTTTGCGCTCCAATTACACGAATGGTAGATATCTCACTTCCCTGAGGCTGCACACCCCTACCTTCGGTTTCAAAGGAAACGGTTCGATGATCCACTGATAGAATCAGATTGTTTATTGTCTCTAGTCCACCTAACTCATTGATTACTTTGATGGCGCTCATTTCGTCAAACACATAGCCTTCCTCAGCCTGTACGGTAATGCAGAGTTTACACGGCTGTGTGGTAGCAAAGGAGCCAGAGCAAAGCGAATCGTCTGCATATTTCCATTGCTGTGTCACAATCTGATATGGAATATGATTTTCCGATTGTGGCAAGCTCACTTCATAGCCACTAACCAGCCCATTTTCCACAGGCTGGGCAAAACCGGTTACCATCATCTCATTAATATAACTATCCAGCGCATACGTCACCTGAACAGCCGACGACGGCATAATAAAATAAGCATTTTCCTGGTTTGCCTGTTCAATGGTTACATTGCCTGACTGCCAGCTTTTGAATCTCTTGTTGGTTGCAATATCTCCCACAGAAAGATCCACCTTTTCTCCGGCTTTTACCCATTGAACCGGAGCATCGTTTACACTGGCATTAGCATTCTCGCCTGTCAAGGATACCTTATATTCCCATACTGGATAAAGTGTAACATCCTTGCTTAGCGTTAAAATCTCCCCAATTGAAACATCCACCTGTCCAGAGCCTTCCGTGTAAGTCCAACCTACCAATCGGCAATCTGCTTCTCTTTTTCCCCTTGTGCAATCCATAATGGTTGCCTTGGAATGACGCTTTGGAACCGTAGTGCTAATCACATCCGTAGGCTTTGATCCTAAGACATAATTCAATGAATAAGTATCCGATCTCCACGTTTGGTCAGAATCGGTTAAAATGGAGTAACAAACAAGATAAAACTCAAAACCAGTTGTATAGCTACCAGAAGGATCTAACGTATACGACACCTTGGATTGATAGGTAAGATCCGTTGTTTTGTATATCATACCAGGTTTATCCAGTGCATAATAGAAATAGGACAATGCCCCCATTTGCCTATCATCGTATTCCGTAGGACCATATACACAAAGATAAATGGAACGATCCATTTCGATGGAAAATTTCTTTTTATCTGGATTATAGGAATCCTCCGACTCCTTTGGAACCCAAAATGGCAAAACACCACTCTTTACACTACTAAATATATTACAAATCGCGTTGTTTCGCATTTCCAGTTTACACTTTTCTGCTTTGGAAAGATCCAGTCCCACATAGGCGGTATCAATGGTAAAGGTTACATTATCCTTTAACACCAGATTTTCCCCTTTAAAACCCGAACATTCTGGTTCTACTGGCTCATTTATAACAATTCTTGCAGCCTCGCAAACCGTAAGGGTACTTGCCCGGATTCCAATATGCCTTTCATTGATACAATTTTTCGGAGTTTTTATCCTTAGCTCCCCATCCCCTTCTAGAAATAGGTTTCCATAAGTATAGATTCCGCTTTCTGAAACAATATAATTGATCCCATGCAAGCGAACATGCAAATCCTCGCTGGATTTCCAGATGATTCCATATGTTGATGTGGTCGTATCAATGGTACAATTCCATAGACTTAACGTGTTGGTCACAGGATTAAAATGGGCATATCCATTTTTCAGAGTTCTCCCTGTGATATCCGATGCATTTTCATCGGTAACCGTTATATTTCCAACATTTAAAGGGTAGGTATTCCCCTCCGCCAGCGTTTCCTTAGGAATCCCAAAGAAAGGTTGTTTTATTCCAACGGCTTCAACTTCATAAATTACATTTTCATCTTCTGCATGTACTATTACTGCATTCAATGGAACTAAAGTCATTATCATTGCCAGACACATCAACCATACTGCTATTCTTTTCGTTACCTTTCTTTTTGGGTTCATATAAATCCCGTCCTCTCTTTGCTCTAGAAACACCTTAGATTTCTACCTTGAATTCTCTGATTTCTTATTTTTGTCCTTCTTTTTTATCTTATCGGTCACCTTTTTTTCAAACAGGATATAGCTTTAAAATTTATAATGTTTTAACACCATTATCCTAATCTAATATTTTACCATAAATAAGGAAAGAATGCACTAAAAAGTGTTATACAGCACTAGTCTTTTTATTATTAATCCGAACTAATATGCTTGCTACTCCAACCATCGCAAAATAAGAACATCTGATTGATGTCAAATGAAGCGACCCCACCTGCCTGATTTTGGCGTGATCATACCACAGGAGAAATGTGGGAGTAAAGTGTGTTCTTTCCTCTGAAAAACCATCTCTTACAGAAGATTTTGGTGTTGCATCACAGATTGCCTGATAATCTTCAAACATCTCCATCTGGTCTTTATGAATTCCAAGTTTCCTTAAGACCTCGGAATATAACTGTATGCTACCCTGAGAATCATTTAGATCAAAGCCAAATGCTTCCGCTTTCTGCTTTGGTGACATCTTTCGATAACCACCACAAGCTTTGATATACGCTGCAATGGTATCTGATGTTTTGACAGCTGGAGCAGCCTGTGTTGTTGGTTGTGATTTCCGTAATTCTTGTTGTCTCTGTAACTCTTGCTGTCTTCGCAACTCTTCTTGACGCTGCAGCTCTTGTTGTCTGCGTAGTTCCTCTTGACGTTGTAGTTCTTGTTGCCTCAGTAGTTCCTCTTGACGTTGTTGCTCCTGCTGTCTGCGTAGTTCCTCTTGTCGCTGTTCCTCTCGCAGGCGTTGCTCCTGCTCGTATTTAAGCCTTGCCAATCGTTCTTCTTCCCGCCTCTTTGCTTCCTGCTCTAATCGTTCCTGTTTTTCACGCTTTGCTTTTTTCCATGGTGATTCTGGAATAGCTGGTCTTTTCTCATCGTAAGAATCTTTCACTTTGTTTCGTTCTTCAAGTGCCTTTGAAATAGCTGTAAGAATTCCATCTTTATTCTCCATAAGAATCGTTTCTACCATCTTGCGTTCCTGATATAAAAGACTTTTGTCTGTCTTTATCTGTGCCAGACGTTTTTCATTATCTGTAAGCTTTAATTCGTATTCGTAAGACTTTTCTGGTGTTTTAGACATCGCATTTCTAAGCTTTCGGTTACTTGCATAGATAGCCTTTTGTTCTTTGCCAAAGGCATCCAGCTTTGCTTCTACATCTTCTTTAATCTTAATCAAATCAAGTGCACTATTTACATTCTTGCTGCTTAGATACAAATACTCAGCGTGAGTTTTATGAAGCTCCTTTAACTGCTTGTAGAATCTTGCTCCTTTGTCACGAAAACGATTGTTTTCAATGTCTTTTAGTTTTTCCATCATGTAATGATA
>JAKSRL010000146.1 GCA_024403635.1 Lachnospiraceae bacterium
ATCCGCTGTTTAACCAGTTCATAGAACCGCAGTCATAAGAAGCCATTTCTGGTTTTAATTCTTTAACGTGAGCAACACGAATATCGTCGTCAGCGTGAATATCGCCTGATGTTGTAAGGTTAAGGATGATATCGCAATCTTCATGAGCCTTGATTAATTCAACAGTCTTTTTGAATCTTACAGGGTCCATAGCGCCATTACCATCAGCGTCTCTCATGTGAAGATGAGCAACAGCTGCGCCGGCTTTCCAGCACTCATAAACGTCTTCAGCGATTTCTTCTGGATCCATAGGAACGTTTGGGTTATCTTTTTTCTTTGGCCATGCACCAGTAGTAGCTACTGTGATGATAGTTTTGTTTTTTAATGCCTTTAAATCTGCCATTTCAAAATCCTCCATAAATAATTTTAGCTAAAACTGGAAAAGTAGGAAACTTTTCCACTCCTTGTTATATCACTTTATGATAGCTTTTTCAAGATAAGAATGTATACAAGAATTGCCCGAAAAGCTAATGTAATTATATTTTATGCACAAATAATCCGCTCTGAAGTTTCGGCTCAAACCAGGTTGATTTTGGCGGCATTACTTTTCCTTCTTCCGTAATTCGAATCAGTTCTTCCATGGACGTTGGATATAAAGCAAAAGCTGCTTTCATGTCTTCTCTGCAGCGTTTTTCCAATTCTCCCATACCACGGATTCCACCAACAAAGTCAATTCTTTGATCCGTTCTCGGGTCTTGAATCCCTAAAATCGGCTTCAAAATGTTCTCCTGTAACATGGTAACATCCAGGCAACCGACTGCGTCCTCTTTTAATATTTCCGGCTTTGCAATGAGCTGATACCATCTGCCACCCAGATGCATAGCGATTTCACCTTTTCGCCGAGGCTGGTTGACTTTATGTTTCCGCTCCTTCGCAACGAACATACGGCTAAGTTTCCGTACTTCAAAACCAGCTTCTTCTATTTTTTCTAAGAACTTTTTCGTTGTCAGTCCGTTCAAATCTTTTACAACGCGGTAATACGGAAGTACCAATAAATTTTCAGATGGAAAGGCTACCGCCATAAAGTAATTAAATTCTTCCGTTCCATCATAGTCCGGATGTTCTTCTCTTCTCTTTTTGCATACAGAAGCCGCACTCGCACAACGGTGATGGCCATCTGCAATATATAAACTATTTACTGTTTTGAAAGCTTCTGTGATTTTTGCAACTTTTTCCGGATCATCCACTTTCCAAACCAGCTGGCGCACATTATCTTCTGAGAAAAAATCATACAAAGGCTCATCGTGGGTTGCTTTTTCCAACATGATTCTTAAAGCCAGTCCCTCATGGAAGGCTAAAAATACCAGGCCAGTCTGAGCAGAACAAATATCAATATGTCGTGTCCGGTCATCTTCCTTTTCCTGGCGGGTGTACTCATGCCTTTTAATTACATTATTCAAATAATCATCTACAGCAAAAGTTGCAACCAGGCCAGTTTGGGTTCTTCCATTCATGACTTCCCGATAGATGTAATAACATTCTTTATTTTCTTCTACGAAAATACCTTTTTCAATATTTTCCTGAATCAGACTTTTCGCCTTTTCATATACTTGATTGCTGTAGATATCTACATTTTTCGGGAAAACGGTTTCCGGACGAACGATTTTCAAAAAGCTGTGGGGATTCCTTGCTACGATTTCTCTTGCTTCTTTTTCCGAAAAAACATCATACGGTAACGTAGATACTTTCTCTACGTATTTGGTTCGAGGTCTAATTGCTTGAAAGGGTTTTATATTTGCCATGTCGTTCCTCATAAAGAAAGCGGTCTGTGTTGCTCCAGACCGCTCTACTTACTTTCTTTGTTTTCGTTTACTTGCTAATTACTCTAACTTTCAGTATGCCGTCTGCCTTTAATTTTTCCTCCAGTTCGGAACTGCAGGAACAACAACAACCGGAAATATCAAACATAGAGTAAGCATAGTCTCCCTTTGTTTTGCTTACCATGCCAGAAACAACAGCACCAAAAGGTTTTAACATGTCCTGAATATCAGCGCCACTTAAGCTTGCTTTATGAGCAACCGTAACACGGGTGCCTGCAACTGCGCCTAAATCTGCTGCCGGATAGTTTACAGAGTTCTTAATATTACCATTCTCCAGGAAGTCCATGATTTCCTGAACTGCCATGATTGCACAATTGTCTTCGCTTTCTTCTGTGGAAGCGCCAAGATGTGGAATCAAAATAGTATTCTTCATCTGGGAAGCACCAGCAGTCGGGAAGTCACAAACATATTTTGCAACTTTACCAGCTTCCAGAGCTGCTGCCATATCCGCTTCATTTACCAAAGTATCACGGGCAAGGTTAATAACGATAACTCCATCTTTCATTTTCTCAAGGAAGCCAGCATTAATCATACCGTTGGTCGAAGCCATAGCCGGAACATGAACAGTAATCAAGTCTGCAGCTGCAGCAATATCATCCAGATTATCGGTGGTTGTAACCAAGCCATTTAAAGCAGCTTTTGCAACATCACTCAAAAACGGATCATAACCGACAACTTTCATTCCCAAATCTACGGCAACATTAGCTACTTTGATACCGATAGCACCAAGTCCAATAACGCCTAAAGTCTTTCCGAGAATTTCATGACCAACAAATTTTTTCTTTTCTTTTTCTGTTAAATCTGCAATCTCCGGATTTCCAGCTTCGGATTTTGTCCATGCAACACCACCCATGACATCTCTTACTGCAGCAATTGCAGAAAAGATGAACAGCTCTTTTACGCCGTTCGCATTCGCACCAGGTGTATTAAATACAACAATACCCTGCTCTGCACATTTATCCAGAGGAATGTTATTGACGCCGGCACCTGCTCTAGCAATAGCTTTCAAGTCCGCATCAAATTCCATATCATGCATTTTTGCACTTCGAACCAAAATCGCATCAACTGCTTCATTTTCTTCTGCTTTCACATACTGATCCGTGAAGAAATTCAATCCGCATGCAGCGATTGGATTTAAGCATTTATATTTATACATCGTATCGCCTCTCTACAGCCTATTTGTTAGCTGCCTCAAACTCTTCCATAAATTTTACCAGTTTTGCTACACCTTCGTATGGCATTGCATTATAGATAGATGCTCTCATGCCACCGACCGTTCTATGGCCTTTCAACTCAACAAAACCATTTGTGGTAGCTTCTGCAACAAATTTAGCATTCAGTTCATCATTTCCGGTAATAAAAGGTACGTTCATAAGAGAGCGGCTGCCTTTTTCAACCGTTCCATGGAACATCTGGCTCTGATCCAAATAATCATAAAGAACCTTGGCTTTCTTAACGTTACGTTCTTTCATAACTTCCAAGCCACCCATCTTCTTCAGCCATTTGAATACTTTGCCACAAATGTAAATTCCGTATGCTGGAGGAGTATTGTATAAAGAATCATTGTCTGCCTGTGTTTTATACTTCAGCATGGTTGGTGTGCCAGGAAGTACATCGTCCGTAATAAGATCTTTACGAATAATAACTACAACAACTCCTGCAGGACCGATGTTCTTCTGTGCGCCTGCGTAGATTAATCCATATTTGGATACGTCTACTGGTTCCGAAAGGAACATAGAGCTTTGGTCAGCTACTAAGATTTTTCCTTTTGTATTTGGAAGCTTTGGGAATTTTGTACCGTAAATCGTATTGTTCTCACAGATATATACGTAATCTGCATTATCGCTTATTGGAAGGTCAGAACAGTCTGGGATATAAGAGAACATTTTATCTTCGCTGGAAGCAATCTTATTTGCCTGTCCGAAAATTTTTCCTTCTGTATACGCTTTCTTGGCCCACTGTCCTGTAACGATATAGTCAGCTACTCTGTTTTTCATAAGGTTCATTGGAACTGCTGCAAACTGTTGAGAAGCTCCACCTTGAAGAAAAAGTACTTCATAATCCTCAGGAATACCCATAAGGTCAATTAAGTC
>JAKSRL010000147.1 GCA_024403635.1 Lachnospiraceae bacterium
TAGCATATGCTGCAAACTTCCCCTTAACTCCGGTACGGACCAAAGCAATTCTTTCGCCGGTCTTCGCTACATTGTCCAGGAACGAATCCCTTTCAAATCTGGTTTCTCCGTTTTTCAGCCCGTTTCTAATGTCTTCAGAATAGGTATAACCCTTGTCTCCAATGTTCAGCCCTCTGTTGACAGTTCCGTAGCTGTCACGGACCTGCAGCATAACAACGTCGCTTTCGCTGGAAGAGTCTTCAGCATTTCTCCTTCTGATATTTAATTCTTCTTTATTACTGTCACTATCCAGTGAAGCACTTCCCGTCTTGTTTTCGGTTGTTTTTCCACTATCAAGTCCACCATATCTAGTATCTGAGGAATACTGTGTCCGTATGCCGTATCCGCCATCTCTTGAACCGTTTCCGTATTCAACCCGCAGTTTTCCAGAGCGTTTACTAATAGCTCCATTGCTTCGTTTTCTATTTCCTGAATATCCATTTTTTTTTTTTTCCTCCCATTTAAATGCAGGACTTTTTTCTATTACCTTACCATACATATACCCGCTAAGTTCTACAATATAACGATAGTTTTCCCCTTTTCCGCCTTTTATAACGAAGCTCTCTTTTATTTGGTCACCTTCATTGACTTCGTCCATCTCTGCAGTTAATCTGTTAATTTCTTTATAGAAATTAGAAAACTCCGTTTCATCCATGCTTAGCGTATAGTATAACCTATTTCCTGTCCAATATTTGTCGTTCGGAGGCTTTTTTTCAACAAGATCAATTAATTCCGATGTTATAAACACATCATTTGCATTTTTATCTTTTTTGTATGTTCTTGTCTCGTATGCAGGATTATTCTTTTTTCCTCTTCTGGAGTACCGGATATCATCGCTGCTTTCGTTAAACCGCTGGCTCGGAGGAATAATCTCCCCGTTGTCATCGTATGTTATCGGGTCAGCAGACTTTGCTTGGTTTTTATCAAACAGAATGTATTCATCAGCAGTTATTCCACCATCTTGAACGTTCTTTACCAGTACAGAAGAATAACCGTGATTCTTTGCCCACTGTCCAACAAAGTCCGTAGAATGATATCTATCGTCTATCTCCGGTACCTTTAGCATCAGCCAATCCTGAACCGGTCCATTATCAACAACAAGGACATTTTCTCCAGGATTTACGTACAATTGATACGCCCCAATATCCTTGGTTTCATTTACGATATCTATCATTTCTTCTTTTGTTCTAAACGATCTACCGTCAGTAATCAGTTCTTCTCCGCTTGCTATCCTTTCCAGTTTATATTTGATATCAACAAAACTGTCATACATCTCATGCTTTAAAGCTAAATCTCTGAATCCTTTTAGCTCTTCAGAACCAAATTCTGCATAGTGATCTGATACAAAATCTCTGAAGCTGTCATAATGACCTTCAAACCATTCAATTGCCTGTCTCAGACTTTCCATGTATTCGGCATCAATCGCTCCATCTTTGCTTTCTGATTCAAACGAAGTAAAAGCATCCCCGTCTCTCAGTTCAAAAAACAGATTTACAATCAAATCAAAATCATTGGAAGGCGAATTGTAGTAATCTTCATATTCTCCCATGAATTGATCATACAGCTTTCCTTCCGATTTGGCCGATACATCGTCTATTTTGTCTGCAATTCTTACCGCTTCTCTCACGATTTCCTTTGCAACAGACGCCTTTTCTTCAGCTGTAGCTACATGGTGTTCTCGTTCAAGGACTTGGTCAGCATCATGGATTACGTTTTCTATCGAATCACCACCACGCAGTTTTTTTCCAATCTTTCTTACGACTGCGTAATTTTCACGTCCTCCATAATTTGCTGCTACTTCTCTCTTCGTTGTCGCATAAATCAGACCTTCCGAATGACCTCTTCCATTACCAAATACCGTAAACCCAAACCGGTTCGTTCCATGGTATGCTTTTTCCGTATACCCGGCATCTTTTGCTACCTTTCGGATAATGTACTCTTGGTAGCTTTCATTGCCTTCTTCTACAGCCTTGAAATAGTCTTCATCCTGCTTGGTTCTGCTGCTCCACCGGATATCCGTTTCTTCCTCATTAAATCTTTCTGACAGAGGAATAATTTTACCGTTGTTGTCATAGGTTACATTGTCAGCAGACTTCAGTTGGCTGCTATCAAAGTATACATACACATCACCAGTTTCTGAGAAATTAGTCTTCCCACCATTGTCCCTCACATTCCGAATCAGGAGACTGCTGTATCCGTGCTCCTTTGCATATTGTGCAATCATCCGTGTGTTAATCCAGTGTTCGGAGTCATCAAACTCATTCAGAAGAGGAATATCTCCTCTCCAATCAACATCATACACTCCACCCGGAAGCATCTCTTCTGTTAATTCGTTCCAGAGTCTGTTATCCGCATCCAGCACCAGTTGGTTTTCCGTCTTTCCATACATCCGCATTATTCCGGTGCTATCTTTATAGTTTTCAAGCAGTCTTTCCTGCACTTCTCCGTCTACCAGCAGTTTGCCGTTTTCCTCATAGATAAAATCGCTGGCGCCTTTCAATTTTGAAAGGTTATTTAATACCCCTTCGATTTCATTCCATTTGGTATTGCTTCGGATACCGAAATCCTCACCCCAATCAACCTCTCCTGCTACGGTTCTATACAGGTCTTCCATTTTGTCTGCTTCCAAGTATGACATTTGAAATACCTTATAGGCTATATCTTGAATACCGTCGTACTCATCAGCAGAGATTTGGCCTTCAATACTTTTGGCATAATCAGAAATGTTGTCTGAAATATTTATCAGTTTCTTTTCATACCGTTTGGTTTCGTTTCGTCTTTCATCATCCGGCATAACTCTGACATTCTCTGCGCCTTGTGTATTGTATTCTTTAAATGCTTCAAGAAGCGCACGTCCTGTCTGTTTGGCCGCAATTTTTGCCTGTCTTCTGTCGTTTCCGCTCAGTTCCACGGCATTTGTCTTTCCGGAATAAGTTTCTGCGACTTCTCTTCTGTTTGAAACAAATATTGTACCCAGGCTTTCTTCCACATCAAACTTGGTAAATCCAAAGCTTCTTGTTCCATGGAATAGCATAGGACTGTCGTAACCAGCTTCTGCAGCTGCTTTCTTAACCATTTCTGTCAGCTTAGCTTCATTCTTCACCGGATTCTGAGCCAAGTTCATGTACTCCGCATCCTGTTTCTGAATTCTGCTGCTGTTCATGCGTTCAATGGAGTAATTACCCTTGGAAGCATTTTCAGCCAGGTTAGCAATATCACGGTCCATGTTCCGGTTCTGCTGTTCCATAAACTGCATCTGGCGATCAATAGTGTTACGCATGTACTCACTATCAAAATTGCCATCATTTACATTGGCTGCCTGCAGCTGTCCGTTTACCATCGTAGGATAAGTATTGGTTACCGCTCCCTGCGGCGCATACTGCTCCGTAGCATTGTCCATGACGTTGAAGTCGTAGCACAGCTTATAGTAGTTATCATGATCCGCAAATTCAAAGAATACCGGAAGCTCACCCTTGGCGGCACAATACTCAAAGTAATTATTTACCGTTTTTCTGGGATCGTTGGTCTGCATCAGATCTTCATATAGGCCAAACTTACCATGTCCGGTTTCTTCTTTCTTTGTTTTTACAGTCCATCCGTCGTTCCGGATATGATCGCTCAGTTCCGTCAGCGCAGCCTTTGCGGATCCAAGTCGCTTTGTAGCTTCCTTGACACTCCACGTCAGCTCGTTTCCGTCTCTGTCAGTAATCTTGGAGATTTTCGTCGTATTCTGGACAGATTCGTAATTCCTTGCCATCACAATGTGAGTAGCCTGAGTAATCACGCCAGGCAGAGAGGATTTGTGATAAGGAATAATGTACCGGATACGTTCATCATCCAGCATGGCCCGGATACCAAGGTTAGAGTAGGCAACAGCGATGATACCAACATTGGAAGTATAGCCAGGAGTAT
>JAKSRL010000148.1 GCA_024403635.1 Lachnospiraceae bacterium
GATAAATTTCTTTATAGTTATGTTCGTTTTCAATTTCCTTACGGGAAACCATACCATGTTGTTCGCTGATTTCATTATGTCTCATTCGTAACGCAATTCCAATATTGGAACAATGATCGCTGATTCTTTCCAAGTCCGTCAGCATATCGTTGAAAATGAATCCATGCTCATATTCGCATACTTTATTCTTAATACGTTCAATATGATTTAGTTTATACTGATCACACATATTATCCGTAATCTCTTCCAATGGTGCAATTCGGTAAGCAGCTTCCAGATCATCTTCTGAAAAAGCAAGCACTGTCACATGAATGATTTCTTCAATTACCGCTAGCAGATTATTCATTTCCGTCATCGCGTCTTTTGAAAAAGTAACCTTTCGATCAAACATTTCTTTTGAAGATTCCGCGAAGTTTTTGGCGTGATCACTGATTCTTTCATAGTCATTGATAGAATGAAGGAACAGGCTGGTTGTTTCATTCTGCTCATTATCCAGCGGATGTTTCATAATCTTTACAATATAATTCCCCAGCTTATCTTCATAAGTATCTACGACATCTTCTAATTCCCGCACTTTGTTAAATGTTTCTTCAGAATAATGTCGGAACAGCAGAAGAGCTTCCAACAAAGAGTTCTTGGAAATATTTGCCATAGTGTTCATCGTAATTCTGGTCTGCTCAATGGCCAACGCCGGATGCACCAGAAATCGTTCTTCTAAACGGTCAACATCCCGTAACTCTTCTCGGTCTTTCTTCTTTTCTTTGACCAGCTTATTTACAATTTTTTCCATAAAGCCGATGAACGGAGTCAGCATAAGTACAATAATCACACGGAAAACCGTATTCAGAATCGCAATGCTAACCATATTCATAGTTGTATTCATAAAACTAAAATCGACAAAAGCATTGATTCCATAAAAGACAATACTGAAGAGAATGGCACCAAAGGTATCTACCATCAGATAGATAAAGGCGGTTCGTTTACCGTTTGCATTTGCTCCAAGGGCAGTAAGTAAAACCGGTACCGAAGCACCAATTGCAATACCCATAATGATTGGGAGTGCCAGCTCGAAATTAATCCCACCTGTAACTGCAAGAGCCTGCAGAATACCAACAGCGGCGGAAGCACTTTGAATAATACTGGTAAAAACAATACCAATCAGAACTCCGAAAAATGGATTTGAAAAGTTTGTAAGAAGATTAATAAAGGTTTCACTTTCCCGAAGAGGATATACTGCGCTGGTCATGGCACCAATTCCAAACATCAAAACTGCAAAGCCCAAGAAAATATACGCAATATGATGGTTGGTTTCTTTATCGGTAAACATCAGCAGGATAATTCCCGCAACAGCCAAAAGCGTCGTTAATGTATCCGTAGAAAGAATTTCAAAGACTCCACTTCCATTCAAAGAAGAGAGACAGATGACCCAGCCTGTAATACTGGTTCCAATAATCGCACCCATGATAATGCCGATTGCCTGTTTTACTTTCATCATGCCGGAATTTACAAATCCGACAACCATAACGGAAGTAGCAGAGGAACTTTGAATTACGGCAGTAACACCGGTTCCCAAAAGAATTCCTTTTAATGGAGTGCTCGTTAATTTATATAAAATAACTTCCAAGTGGCTTCCCGCGACTCTCTTTAGTCCGTCGCCCATCAAATTCATTCCAAATAAGAATAAGGCCACGCCGCCGATTAAAGCGATAATGTTTGTAATGCCCATATATATAATATCCTTTCGATTAACCCTTTTCTCTCACTTTAATCATAGGTCATTTTTGTAAGATTCTTTTGTAAAGAAATGTAAAATCTATGTAAAATCTTATGCTTTCGGGAAAGTTACGGTAAATGTTGTTCCTTCTCCTACATCGCTGCTGACTTTTATCTCTCCTTTTTGAATGGATACGGCATGTTTCACGATAGAAAGTCCCAGTCCAGTGCCTCCCACTTCTTTCGAATGACTTTTATCTACCCGATAAAACCGTTCAAAAATCCGGGCCAAATGCTCCTCGGGAATTCCAATTCCCGTATCCGTTACCGTAAGAAGCACCTCTTTTTCGTCATTCCTTACATTCACTTTTACTTCTCCGCCTTTATGGTTATATTTAATTGCATTGTCGCAAAGATTATATACGATGGAATATAAAAGGTTCGTTACGCCGTTAAAAACTGCATGCTCGCCGGAAAGAGTCAGCTTTACACCTTTTTCCTGGCTAAAGCTTTCCAGACTCTGAATCGCATTTTCTGCTACCCAATATAAATCCGTCTCTTCTCCAGATAAATTTAAGGCACCGGCATCCAACCGCGAAAGATCAATTACATCCTCTACGACTTGATTTAATCTTATACTTTCATCATATATTTTTGATGCGAAAGGTTTTATATCTTCCTCTGCGACCAGTCCACGTTGAATCAGTTCTGCATATCCGGAAATAGCATGTAACGGAGTCTTCAGCTCATGAGAAACATTGGCGGTAAACTCCTGACGAATCTGCTCTGTCTTTTTTAATTCCTCCTTATCTTTTTTCAGATGAAGCTGCTGAAAAGACAGTCGGGTCAAAAGAGGCTGTAATTCGGAATAAGTCTTCGTTTCTTGAGGATTGTCCAGATTTATATTGTTAATCGGCTCCACTATTTTTTTAGAAACACTGGAAGCAATCACAAACGCCATAATTAAAATGATTACAATCGCAAAACCGATTGGCTGAATCAGCCCTAAAAATAAAGAAATCGCCATCATTTGGTTTTCCGATACGCGGACAACACTTCCATCCTTCAAAAGCTTCGCATAGTAAACCTGTTTTTGAAATAAGGTGGAAGAATTACGGATGCTTTCTCCGTAGCCGGTTTCCATAGCGGCCTTTATTTCCGGACGTTCCAGATGGTTTTCCATGATTTCTGCCTGAGATTCGTTATCAAAAATTACCGTTCCGTCTTTTGAAATCCAGGTAATTCTTATGTCCGATACGTTCAAATTAATCCAAGCCGGCTCTTTCCGTTCCATCCGAAATCAATTCTAGCTCATTTTTCAATTGTTTTTTCTGAATCCCTGAATAATACTGGTAAGAGCCTCCCAGAACAAAAACCAATGTAATAACCAGAACGACAAACGTAATCAAACAAATTGACCGAAAGATTCTATTCCGCATTCGATTTCTCCATTCTGTAGCCTATCCCACGAATTGTTTTTATCTTGTTTCCGCCTCTTCCAAGCTTTGTCCGTAAGGTTCCAATATGAACGTCTACGGTTCTCGTTTCAACTGCTGCATCCGATTGCCATACGTTGGATAATAACTGGTCTCTGGAGAAAACCTGCCCTAAATTTTCCATCAGCAAAACTAAAAGATCATATTCTTTCAACGTTAATATGATTTCTTTTCCGTCCACTTTTACTTGATGTTTGCTTTTATCTATGACGATGTCGTCCAATGTCAGTATCGTCTTCGCTTCCGTCGGTACAGATCTTCTTAAAACTGCCTTAATTCTGGAAACCATTTCCATCATTCCAAAAGGTTTTACTAAATAATCATCGGCTCCGGTATCCAGTCCGATGACTTTATCGTATTCACTGCCCTTGGCGGTCGCCATAACTACCGGTATTTTTTCTGTAATTGGAGAAGATTTTAACTTTTTCAAAATGGAAATGCCATCTTCTCCCGGTAACATAATATCTAAAAGGATAAGCTGAGGTAATTCTTGTCGCATTCCTTTCCAAAATTCTTCTCCACAGGAAAATCCCGTGCTTTCAAAGCCTACGGAATGTAACGTATATGTCATCAGTTCACGAATACTGTTATCATCTTCTACGCAATAGATCATCGCTTGTTCTCCTTTATTACCTTCCAGACTTGTATTTTTAAATATACCTAATATTGTAAAATCTAAGCGCCGCCACCCGTAAAACGGGTGGTTCGAGGCGCGGGCTATAAGCCCTTGCT
>JAKSRL010000149.1 GCA_024403635.1 Lachnospiraceae bacterium
TTTTACCAGAGACGCTTCGGTAAAATGGGACGGTGGCTGTGTATAGTGCTGAGATTCTTCGTACTGAACGCTATCAATGACTGCATCTGGCGTTAAATTTGAGACAACGTTGTTTTTTTCTTCTTTTTCGTCATCGGCAGAAGTATATACACACATAAAGCCGTCAAACAACTGTTTCGAAGCATTTGCTTTAAAGATATATTTATCTACGCCAAAGCTAATTGCCGTTACTTCGTATTTTGCATTGGTCATACGGCTGGCAATAAATCGTTTCCAAATCAACTGATATAAACGGAAATTATCACGATCCAGTTTCGTTTTTAAACTATCCGGAGTTACCGTTACGTTGGATGGACGGATTGCTTCATGAGCATCCTGAACCTTGCCATTGGATTTACCTGCTGCGCTGGCATGGCTTACATACGGTGTACCATAGTTCTCATCAATATAAGCCTTTGCAGCTGCCATTGCCTCATCCGAAACACGAACAGAGTCGGTACGCAGATACGTAATGTAACCACTTTCGTAAAGCTGCTGGGCAATACGCATAGTTTTCTGAGTAGAAAAGTTCAAAGCCTTTGAAGCTTCTTGCTGAAGAGTTGACGTGACAAATGGAAGTGGTGCTTTCTTAATTCTTTCCGAATGCTTAATGTCATCAATCGTCATTTCTTTTCCGAAAATATCACTTAAGATTTTGTCCAGTTCTTCCTTGTTATGGATATCAATTTTATTCTTTTTATCACCATAAAACTTGGCAAGAATCGACTTTTTCTCGCCATGAATGGATACTGCTGCATCTAAAAGCCAGAATTCTTCTGGAATAAAAGCTTCAATCTCTTCATCCCGGTCGCAAATCATACGAAGAGCAACGGACTGAACACGACCTGCAGATAGTCCTCTTTTTACTTTTTCCCATAAAATCGGACTAATACCGTAACCAACCAGACGATCCAAAGCTCTTCTTCCTTGCTGTGCATCTACCAGGTTCATATCAATATCACGGGAATTCTTTAACGAATTGGATACTGCAGATTTTGTTATTTCATTAAACGTAATTCTGGCTTTCTTCTTATCTTCAAGATTTAATGCGGCTGCCAAATGCCAACTAATAGCCTCTCCCTCACGGTCAGGGTCGGTTGCCAGATATACTTTATTCGCTTCTTTTGCAAGGCGCTTCAACTCTGCAAGAGTTTCTCCCTTGCCACGAATGGTTATATATTTTGGTTCATAATCATTATCAACGTCTATACCTAATGTGCTCTTTGGTAAATCTCTGACATGGCCTTTGGAAGCGACTACTTCATAGTTGCTACCAAGGTATTTTTTTACTGTTTTAACCTTTGCCGGAGACTCTACGATTACCAGATTTTTTGCCATTTGTTATTTCCTCTCAAACAACTTAAGTCTTTCAAGAATAATTAAATAACATCATTGTGTCGATTCTGTCAACTTTAATTTTCTCATTCTTCTTTCACATAATAGTCTTTTCCTACCTCTTTTATCAGTCCGGAAAGTTCCAATTCCATCAGTATTTCCGCTATTTCTTCTGGTTCCAGGTGGGTTTCTTCCATCAACTGCTGAACCATTTTAGGTTCAAAATTTAGTACAGAATAAACTAACCGGACTTTTTGATCCGTATTCCGGATTGGGGACTGTTGATTCCGTTCCGGCATCCTGTTCTGATTCTGTTTTCCCAAAATATATTGGATAAAATGTTCTGGGGTACTTAACATTCCCGCCCCTTCCGATATCAGCGTATTACAACTTTCACTTAAGGGGTCTGTCACTCTTCCCGGAAGCGCAAAAATATCTTTTCCCTGTCGTAGGGCATGTTCTGCCGTAGTTAATGTTCCGCTTTGTTTCCTTGCTTCCATAATAAGAAGATAATCACTAAAGGCACTAATCAAACGATTTCTATGAGGAAATTGCCAACCAATTGGTTTGCTTCCAAAAGGATATTCTGAAATAATTCCGCCATCATGAAAAATAATGTCGTAATATAATTCAATATTGTCTCTTGGATAAATATAGTCAATACCGCTCCCTAATATGACAAAGGTCTTTCCGCCGACGATTAATGCACTTCTAGAACTAACTGTATCAATTCCAATCGCCATCCCGCTAATAATTTGGACATCGTTGACTGCCAATGCTTTTGCAAATTTTCCAGCCATAGTTTTCCCATAACCAGAACAGTTTCTTGCCCCTACCATACCAACGCTGATTTTATTTTCATCTGGCAGTTTCCCCTTTACATATATGGCGTAAGGCTTATCCGACAAAACATCAAAATGCCTCGGATACTCCGGAGAATCAATACTTACAAAGGAAACTCCTTCATTTTTTCTTTTCTCCAGATTCCTTTGGATTTCCGCTTCCTGTCTGGTGTTTATTAATGCTGCTAACTGTTTTTTATTTCGCGAAGGGTCCGGTCCGTTTATTTTCAATAGTTCCTTTGCAATCACCTTACTGTCTGCTTTAAATAATTCTTCCGGACTATCAAAAACTTTTAATAGACGCTGAATATCATGCTGATAGATATCCGGACAGCTACATAACCAAAACCAATATTCTTCTCTTGTCACAATTTCTCTCCTATCTGTTAATAAATGAGTTTCGGTAAGACAATGCTTCCATGATATGCATCTTTCCGATGACTTCCTCTCCCGCTAAATCCGCAATGGTCCGTGCAACTTTAAGAACCTTATAGTACCCACGGGCGGTCATATTGTATTTCTCATATGCCTTATTCAAGATATCCTGGGTTTTCAAATCCAAGGCGCAATAAGTTTCGATTTCTTTTCTTCCCATTTGGGCATTAAAGGATATTCCGGTCTTTTTAAATCGTTCTTGCTGAATCTTTTGGGCTTCATTCACCTGGGTACGCATTTCTTCTGAACTCATCGTTGTTTTTTCCGTCTTAAAATCCTCGGAATCCAGTTTTTTTGTTCCGACGCAAATATCCACACGATCCAAAATCGGTCCCCGTATTTTTCCAAAATAACGCGATACATCCGCTTCTGAGCAATTACATAGATTTTTATCTGGATAAAAACCACATTTACAGGGATTCATAGCCATAACCAACATAAAATCAGCAGGAAAAACCACCCGATAGGCAGCCCGGTTGATCACAATTTGTTTTTCTTCCAAAGGTTGTCTTAAATTTTCTATGGTTTCTTTCTTAAATTCCGCCACTTCATCCAAAAACAGAACGCCTTTGTGAGCCAAAGTTATTTCTCCTGGTCTTGGATAATTGTTTCCACCAATCAACGCTGCATTTGTAATAGAATGATGGGGCGCACGAAATGGCCGTTCCATCATTAAAGAATCATTTCCTAAAAGACCTGCAACCGAATATATCTGGGATATTTCCAAACACTCTTTAACCGTAATCCGATTCAATATAGAAGGAATTCTTTGAGCCATCATGCTTTTGCCGGAACCAGGAGGTCCGATAAACAACAGATTATGGAAGCCTGCAACCGATACCAACACTGCTCTTTTGGCTTTTTCCTGGCCTTTCACGTCAACAAAATCCAAAGAATTATTCAAAAAACGATGATTCAAGGCTTCTTCAATATCTACATGTTCTGCATACTCCAGTTTCTTTCGGTTCAACTGATGAATCAGTTCTTTTAAAGAACCCACATGGGCAATATTTAAATCCGTAATAGCAGAACCTTCCAACGCATTTTCTACTGGAACCACAAGTGTTTGAAAACCTTCCGCCCTCGCCTTAATTGCAATAGGCAAAATCCCACGAATTGGATTAATACTTCCGTCCAGGCCTAATTCCCCAACAATCATAATATCTTTCAACTTTTCAGTATTCAGGAACCCGGACGCGGCCAATATCGCACAGGCAATGGGAAGGTCAAATCCCGAACCACTTTTACGAAGGCTGGCTGGCGCCAGATTTATGGTGATTTTTCTT
>JAKSRL010000015.1 GCA_024403635.1 Lachnospiraceae bacterium
CTGTTAATGTAACAGCTGTTCCATATTCTGCACCATCTCTGTAAAGCTGGAATGCAATGCTTGACAGTCTGGAGTTATCTCTATTGTCTTCATCATCCCAAATCTTTTCTGCAGAAACTTTACCTACGGACAGGCTGTTAACAGCAGTTGCTGCGAATCCGCCCTCATCCGAAGCAGTTTCAACCTTACTGTCTGTATTACCGAAGGAACCTGCGCTATTAATAATGTAGGTAGTTCCATCTTCTGCAAACTGTCCGCTTACAGTTACTGTCTTAGTTCCGAATGTTACTTCAACTTCGGATACACGGTAGCTGTAGTTGTTACCATCTGCATCCACTTTAGCCAGGCCCTCAAAGAGAACTTCTGTCCATTTCAGGATGTCTTCGGTAGGTTTATTAATTGTTACTTTTCCGTAGTCATCAGTCTTTCCGGTTACCTCAGTCTTCTCTCCTGCTACAACTTCTGTGTAGTTGTAGTTGGAAAGAGCCTTCCATGTTGCTACAGCGCCGTCTTCATCTTCAACGCCATATTCAACCTTAAAGGTGATGGAATCTGGAAGTACTAGTTCTTCATCTGCACCATTCAGAGCCCAATCCTTATGGATACGTAATGTTGTGGATTCAAACTCGTTGGTTACTACAACATCCTTTGAATCGGTCTGTGCGTCAAATTCTACGTTATCAGCAGAGTAAGTTACTTTGTATCCTGATGGAACCGGAACTTCCACTACTCTATAGGTAACAGCTTTGCCCCCCTTGAAGGTCTTTGGAAGATCTTTCCATTCCGCGATACTCCAGCCACTTGCCTGTTTGCTGATTGTCTGTGTTACGCTTGAGGTTGTATAAATGCCATCATCTGTATATGGAGCATCTACTCCATTAACCTGCTGAACAACATCAACCCATTTTTCGTCAGTATTCTCATTGTAATACTGAAGTTTAACGTTTACGGAAGTTGGACGTCCCCAATAAGAGTCGTTTCCCTTCCATTCTTTGGTTGCAGTTACTTTTCCACGTTTTGGAATATAGGTATTAACAGCCTGAAGGACAAGTTCTTCGCCAGCACGGATGTTTCCGCTTGCCGGGTCATAAGTCACTTCATAATCACCAGCTTTACCATTTACAACTTTGGTATCACTAATCTTAATTTCTTTTACTGTATAAGTAGCTGCAAGTCCATTATGATCTTTCACCGGGATGTTCTCCCATGTGTAAGACAGACCATTGTCGGAAGTCAAGTCACCGGTTAATACGGTTTCATCAGAGCTTGCATCTTCTGTTACGCCTGTCAGCTGTACAGTAATAGCGGCTCTTAATCCGTCACGGTCGTGCTCATCTTTCCATAATTTCTTAACGGTAATCTTACCGCTGTCATATTTGTTGGTTACTGTGAACTCAAGATTGTTCCAATTCTGTGATGTTCCATCGGTTACAAACAGGTTTCCGATAGTATCACCGTTTCTTACAACTTTTCCACTCTTATATGTTGCGGAAAGTTCTCTTACTCTGTACTGAATCAGTGTCTTTCCATCTTTCGTATACTGAGGAAGTTTTGCTGCAACATTCTTGCCTGCAAAATCGTTAACCGTATCGAACGTGAAGTGTCCAGCAATCTGTTCCAAAACTGTAGGAATTGCACTCCAGTTCGTTCCATCGGTTGAATACTCAACGACCATTTCCAGACTTTCTGGAAGAGCATCGATCTTAATAAGTTCTTCAACCTGAGCCTTTGTCAGAGTTACATCCTGCACACCGGAGCTGATCCAATTCTTGTTAACTTTAATGTCTCTTGTCTTAAGAGTATTCTTTGTTGCAACAGAGGTTGACTGTCCGTTGGTTAAGGTTACTGCGTTGCTTGAGTAAGATACACTGTAATCATTTAAGTTCTCTGCTGCTACTTCAACGACTCTGTACTGTACCTTATTGGCATCTGCGTGACCTTGTTTGTAGTAAACTGGAAGGTTAGCCCACTCTGCTTCTGTAGACCATGTTCCATCCTCTTTTGTAGTAATGGTCTGGATTAACTGAGTCGTTGTTGTATAAACTCCATCATCCGGATACAGGCCGTCTTCATCCAGAGCTTTTGTAGTAATATCCTGCCAATTGTTATTCTTATCTTTATACTGAAGTTTAACCTGTACAGAACCTGGACGAGTAACTTTCTCCCAAAGAGAATCTGCCAACCACGCTTTTGTAGCTTTTACAGAGCCTCTCTCTGGAACATAAGTGTTAATAGCTTCAATATTGATGGTTGTTCCAGTTTCAAAGGTTCCTTCCGGAGCTTCCGGATTATAAGAAATCGTATATTTTCCTACTTTTCCTCCAGAGGCATCTGTTGATCCAAGTTTAATTTCTTCAACAGTGTATTTTGCATATGCAGTCTTATCGTGATTCCATTTTGGAAGCTGGTCAAAGCTTCTTGACCAATTGCTTGCCTGTAAGGTTGCCGTTACAGAAGCGTTTACGTTAACTCCTGTTACCTTAACGGTAATGATTCCTTCGTAACCTTCACGGTTATTCTCATCTTTCCAGGTCTTATGAATATTTAATGTTCCATATTCATATTCATTCTTAATCTGGAAGCTTGGAGTTTTACTTCCGTCCCAAGTTACTACTGCACTATCCGTTACTGTAAAGTTACCGATTACATTCGTTCCTGAGGTTCTCTGAATAACTTCATTCTTGTACTTAGCAGATTGCTCTATTACGCGGTAACGCATAAGCTTTCCTTCTTCGCTGTAACGAGGAAGTTTTGCAGTTACAGTCTTACCATCGAAATCATCAACCGTCTTAAATGTAAAGTGTCCCTTTGCAAGTCCTGTCTCTATAACATATGGTAATTCTTTCCAATCCGACTCTGTAGGAGTCTCTGCATCGGTATACTGAACCAACATATCAAGGGACTGTGGTAAAGCATCCAAATTTACGTTTGTCTGAATCTGAGTCTTTGTCAGAGTTCCGTCATTCCAGGTCTTCTTAATCTGGAAGTTCGTTGTAGAGAAGCTGTTTGTAACAGTTCCTGTGTAGGTATCCTTCGCATCTGTCATGGAATAGGTAATATATCCATTATTATTCCATATATAATCGTTATCACTAGGTGTTAAAGTCTCTTTAACACGATACTGAATCAATTCTGGAGTTCCATCAACAGAATTATCTTTCCAGTATTTGAACAGATGGTACCAATGAACGGTATTAGAAGAATTAATCTTCTTAAGCGCTGTTGTATCAAAGGTTACCGTCTGACTAGCAACAGGTGCCGGTTTATCTGCAGAAATTGTTGGATCTGCAGAATCGTAGAAGTTACCAATCGTAGCTGGAGTCATGTCAACCCACTTCTTCGTAGCACGATCATAGTACTGAAGGGTAAATTCTACGGTTGGACGAAGGGAATCTCCCCAGAAATCATTTTCCTGATTCCACTTCTTCGTAGCATCCAGAGAAATGGTCTTTCTGTCTGTCTTTTTCAGCGTATTGCTGAGATTCAGATAATAAGCATCCTCTTTCTCACTGTAGATGATCTTGTTGTTTTCATCTAACCATTTGTACTCATATTCTGCTGGCTTCGTTCCCTTTGCCGTCTTTTCTGAGAACTTCTCTGAGATGTCATAGTTTGTGCTATTCAGTTCTACCACCTGAATATTTGGAAGGTAGAAGTAATCGGACAGGTAAATACTGTCGTTATTTCCCTTTGTGGTCAGAGTGTATTTGAAGGATTCTCCTGTTGCTTTCGCAGTAAGTGTAACCTCTAAAGATGCAGGTCTTGTATTATCATAACCCTTATCATCTTTCCACTCTTTTGCCAGTCTTACTTTTTGAGTTTCAATCTTGTTCTTAGCTGCAATGGCGGTAGCTGCATCCTGAGTTGTTACACTGAAGGAGCTCTCCATTCCATTTTTCTTTGTGCCATCAAAATACTCAATAACTTTGGTTCCTGGAGTTTCTGTTGTAATCCAAGTTGCAACTTCCTTCATGTTGTACTCATAAGCCTTTCCATTCGCATCCTTGCTTGGAAGGTGTTTCCATGAGTAGGAACCATTAAACATGGTATAGAAGGTTGCTGCTGTAATCTTGCTAAGGTCAAGGTCATAGCCAAGAACGGTATTGTTATTATAAGTTACCGTATGTTCTGCATCTTTTACGGTGCTAGCATCTACGGTCTCCCAA
Organism: Lachnospiraceae bacterium; assembly: GCA_024403635.1. Lineage (GTDB taxonomy): Bacteria > Bacillota > Clostridia > Lachnospirales > Lachnospiraceae > RGIG5612. The sequence goes on from JAKSRL010000015.1 coordinate 4,167, forward strand.
GTACCTCCTTCAACACGTCTTAATACAACATACTTAAGGTCTGTTGGGAGGACGTTCATTGCACGGAGTCTCTGGAAGGTTGTCCAAGAATTAAGATTTAATTCCTGCTTATTATCCGTATATGTCCAAGCCTTCTTAATAGACAGAGAATATTCTGTCTCTAATTTGTTTGTGATAGATCCATCTTCGTTAATGCTCTTTAATACATAGTAGTCATTAATCTTATCGCCAACCTTCTCAGCTATGAATTCACCGGAAGATTCTTTTGCTACATAATATGTATATTCCGCACCCAGAGGATCATATTTAACCAGGTCTTTCAGTACTACAGACCATTTGTTTGACTTCGGATTATCTGATTTCTTCAAAACAGCAGTTTCTGAATACTTCGAATCAACGCCATTGGAAGATTTTCTCATAATGGTCAGAGTGATTGTATCTGGACGATATGAATCGTTATCTACATATTCATCTTCCCAATATTTGATTGCTTCGAAGTCTTTCTTATCGCCTACGTAAACATTCGTAAATACTACGTTTGGATCCGCATTCTTTTTTACGTTGCTGTGAATATGTTCCCCATCCTCATTATCTCGAATTTCGTCAAGAGCGATGTACTCTTCGTTTTCAATTGCGCTTTCAACACTCTTGCTTCCGATCTTCAGGGATTGGTCGTAGCCATGAACTGCGTTTTCAACTACAAAGTATTTGTAAATTCCGCCGGTAGGGGCAATGTATGGTAACTCTTTCCCAACGATGGAGCTATCCAGATCGCTATTTGTAATCTCATCGAATACAAACCGAATCTTTCCATCCACAGTAGGTTTAACTGTCTGGGTTGCAAACAGTATCGGTTTTCCAGCAACTTTATCAGGATCCTCCATTTCAAATGCCTGAGCGTACAAGGAAATCGTTACTGGAGAAAGTTCATCAAGGCTTAAGCCTTCCTGTAATGCTTCTTTGATATCCCAGTCTTTTTCTACTGCAACTTCTGCATATTCTTTTTCGATATTGTATGTATTGGTTACAAAGAAGTCTTCTGTGTTGTATTCAACACCAGAAAGTTCCGGATATCCTGGAATAAAAGTTTCCTCCATTACATAATAGTAATAGGTCTGTCCATAAGGATTATATTTTGGAAGAGGATCCTGGTTATCGCCATATTTTTCTTGTGTTACATGATAAGTATAATTCGGGAAGTTAAATACAGCTTCGCCTTCTTGGCTTACAGCGTTCGTGTGGAGATTAACTTCCACAACATATGTTGCCTCTTCTCTTTCGATCCACTCCCATACTTGCTCATTGTTATATTTCGCTAACTCTTTTCCGTCTTCACCGGTCAAAGGAGCTAACGCTCTGTACATAGCGAACTGAACTTTTGGCATATGATCGTCCGGAATAGAGATACCAGAAGGCATCTTCCAAACTTTTCTACCACTTATTGTACGCTCGTGTTCACGATAGTTAACAACGGTACGGGTAAATACCTTGCCAGGGTCTGCTACGTCCTGGTCATGAAGTTCACCATCACTAAGGAGAACGAAGTAAGCTCTTTCTTCCCCTTTAATTTCCTCCGCTACATCAAGAGCTTCCTGCGGTGATGCTACAGTTCCACTCAGGTTTGTAGATTTAACACTAGCAAAGTTGTTAATATTAATCGTCTTGTATTCAGAAGCGGCAAGATTATTTTCTTTTGCAAAGTAAACCAGCTCATTACCGTTGCTGTCGTACTGTGGGACGGTTCCAACTTCGCACTCCCATGCCCAATGGTTACCATCGGTTGTCCAGATACGGTCTTGGGAAATGGTCTTATATGGCTGTTTTCCTGCAACATATAAGCCCAGATGTGCCATCAGGTCTTCATAGGTTACGTCGCCTGAATCAATTCCATCGATATAATCTCGTACTGTGTTCTTATCTTCATCGATAGGAACATTATCGGATACTGCGAAAATATCAAAATAAATCTGTGGACGGATAGTGTGCTCAGCCATTGAACCATCATCGTACCAAACTTTGAACATGTTCAGTTCGTAGGAACCAACTAAGGAGTTGGAAGCACGCCACTCTTCCCGTCTGTTATCATGGTGGAGATAGTTATCCGGTATCACGGTCTGCTGATGAGCCATAGTAACGCCATATCTATCACCTGCAGAAACAATAACTCCACCATTTTCAATTTTAATCCAGTTTTTTAAGCCTTCATCCCACAAATGGGTTTCAATTAATCTGTAAGTATACTGGTCTCCGTTATAATCATATTTTGGCAATCCGTCAAAATAGATTTTGGAGATTTTTCCATTATCACTTCTCTGGTAAGTGAAGGTTCTTCCTTCTAGATCCGTTTTTGGAACAGGTTCTGGATCGGTTTCCGGATTAGTTCCGCCTAAGATAAAGCCATCATCACCCTTAAACAGAACGACTTCATTCTCTCCCGTGTAATCCATACGAATGAGTTCGAACTTACCTTCTCTTCTTTCGCCGCCATCTGCCCATGACTTTTCCATGGAAACATCAACGGTAGCTACTCTCTGGTTGGTCCAGGTGTAGCCTGCCTCGGATGGCTGTGTTATCGTACCAAATTCACCAAATACATTATATGAGTAAACTGATTCTCCCGTAGGATCATTTTTATTATCAGCCAGAGTCATAATAACGTCTTTTTCTGTACGAGATTCACCGGTTTCTGCTATTTTCGCACGGATTGCGCTCAGTTCTGCAGGAGTTAATTCAAGATAGGTATGCTCTCCATATCTTGCCATCAGGGCTTTATCCGTTTTAGAGGTACCAATTTCAACGATAACAAAATCCTGTGCCGGATTCTCATTTTCCGGTCTAAGAGCTCCAATGGTAGCGCCTTCTTCATTTTCTGTGTAAACACCATTTGCTGAAATAGCATACTTGTATACCGTAGAAGCGCTAATTCCTATTTCGTCATACCAGTTATCTGCTTCGTTTAATACAATGTTGTCATCATCAATAAGGAAAGCTGTTCCATCAGCATTAATTCTATACAGAGCAGCATATACATCTTTACGTGTGCTAATGTCGCCACCATCCAGCCATCTCTTTTCCGCGGTTAACAATAATCCGCCTTCTGGGCCTTCGGTATTTGCAACGATTGCATCCGTCTGTTTTACTTTTGTATTATCTGGTCCATCAACTACACTATTTCTGTAAGTAATGTGTGTTGACCAGTTTTGAATTTCATAATTACCTGGGTTGATACTTTTTTCAATTGCAGAGTACAAATATTCATGTCCGCCAGCATCAAAACGTTCTAAATCGATAAGTCTCTCAATCCAAGCTTGGTCATTCGGTGCTAAGTCGTCGTTGTCTAAAACAATATCTTCAACAACTTTTTTATTCTTATCATATAAAGCATCCGCTCCAGGAGTTGTTCCTGGATCTACGCTTCTCTTTCCATCATCCCTGATAATCTTGAAGGTTGCAGAACCACCAGCCTCTCCAACGGCTTTCGTAACGTTGGTTCCATCACTTGTGGTCCAGGTTTTGATGATTTCTACGTACTGATCCGCCTTAATAGCATTTACGATTTCGGAGTACCACTGGCTGCCTGTCAATGCTTCTGCAGACATATCAGCATGCAGATATACGCTGGTTGGTTGACCGTCTACACCAGGAGCAAGGTCGCCCATATTCATAAATTCGTTGTGATAAGCTACACCCGGCTCTGTTTCGCCTGGTTCGCTCTCACCTTCTGCAATCCAAATGATGGTCTTGTCTTCTCCGTTGTTCAGACTGAGTGAGGTTTCTTTCCAACGGTAATTAATCAGATTTCCATCTTCATCGTATTTTGGAACAGGATCGCTTGCTACCTTGTCTGCTAAACGTTCGGAATCGCTAAAGATAACATCTGTCACAATAGGCTGATCCCATGGAACACCCTGTTTCGCATCTACTAAGTCACCGTTTGTAACAGGAACCCATTTTTCTGCTTCCGGATCCCATTTTTGGAGTTCAAGATGAGCTATCGCCGCATCCATACTAGCCATAGCAGTAGCTTGCAAAATAACATCTGCAACAACGGTTACAGGTTCTTCCAGCCAGTTATCAATTGCACCGCCATTAATAACATATTTCGGGAAGGTATATGTTTCGCTGCCATAGTAAGTATTTTTAATTTTGTTCAGCTGGCTGATAACCTTTGCATTTGTTGTAGCGTTTGGATACCATCGCTCGCCTACATCTCTCCCACTTAAATCAAGCGCTCTGTCGTTATCTACGCATGCCATATATCCACTAGAAAGACCGTTTTCAAAGGCAAAGTAGATAAGCTTTCTTCCCATATCATCATAGAGTGGGAAAATATAGTAAGCATCTCCTGTTGAAAGCAGATGATCTAAGTACTCATCCTCCACGTTAGGAACTTTTACAGCTGCTGTCTGATCTACAGGTGAGAAGTGGTTCGGGTCAACAACTCTACCAGCTTCCTCTGCTGCAAGAAGATCGTCTTCTAAGATGCTGTACACATGTAACAATGGAGTCGGTCTTGTAGAGCCCTCTGGGTCCGACCAATACTTGTCATAGAAGAATGGAAGACTATCCTCAATAATTGCATGTAATGAACCACCCGTGAAAAGAGCGGTTGTATTGGTTGCATGAACATCCGTATTCTCATAGGTATTGACATATTCACTTGTCTCTGTTGCAACAGCTGGATTAACCTCAATATCTACCTGGATGAAATAGTTCAAGCCAGTACCATCTTCTGCATAGTTTGGAAGGCCGTTTAAGCTCCAAACGTAGTTACCTTCTGCATCTGGTGTTAATTCTATATAAGCTGCAGGATTTTCAACTTCTTCTGCCTCAGACATGGTCTCATCAGCACGTTCACGGAAGAGCTTAACTCCGCTCAATATAGAAGTTGGACGAGTATTATATGCATTGTTGTTATCATAGAATAGAACGGTTGCTTCATACAGCGTCTCAACAGTGTTAATAATGTATCCGTTCATGACGATAACGCCGTCATTTGTCGGATCACAATAATTCTCAAAAGCTTCTTTCTGAACAACAGTGAAGGAAAGCTGTTTCTCTTCGCCGTCTACAACAATCGTCTTTGGAAGCTTATTATCTTCTTCAAATTTGAAGTTCCATCTTGTAACGTTTGTTTCAGTATCAATAATTTCGCTTAAGGTATATTCTTTGAAAATCTTAAGTAAACCTTTTGCTTTTGCTTCATCTTCGGTAAGTCCTAAGGCATCTGCAAAGTTTGCAAAGGTCCATTCTTTCATTTCGCCATCGTCAACAGCAAAGAACAAGTCATAATTACCATCAATTAACTCAGCTGTTGGTACTGGTCTGTTTCCTTTATTTGTAACGTCCTTGGTTACATCACCGGTATTGTCGTTTAATTCAACTTCAAAGCTAGCTCTATGATAATCGCTAGAAAGCAAAATCTGGTCGCTAGTGATTTCGATTTCGTATTTTTTATCATTATCTGCTTCATCATAGAATACGATAACGCCACTCTTGTTCGGTCCAGCTACGGTAATATTATTGCCATCAACACGAACGTCTCCGCTCTTAGCTGCAAGACCCACGATTTTAGAAGCATCAAGGTCCGGAAGAACTTCCTGCAGAATCGTTGTGAAAGATGCTGTATAGGTAGGTTCTGTTCCCTCCTGATATCCGTTTGGATATCCCTTGATTACGTAAGAATATTTTTCTTCTTCCTCTTCCTCTTCTTTTACAGTAATATTCGCAATGTACTTATTACCAGTTTCACCAATAATCGTAATTACGCCCGTATCTCCTGCATTAAGAGTGAAAACCCCGGTAGTTTCATCCTGGGTCATATTCTTAACTTTAAGGGTTCCGGATGTAACGTCATCTGGGTCAACCTCACTGTATTCTTCTTTAAAGGAATTTGGCAATCCTAATTCAGCTAAATCAAAGTTTGCTACCGCTTTATTATCGGCGTCAGCATCCACTTCAATATTTATAGTATATGTTTTTGCAGTAGTTTCCTGTGCCTTGAAGAAAACATAGATTGTTTTTCCACCAACATCCATTCTTAAAATCTGTGATGCCGCTTTATCAGGATCAACTGTAATGTATCCTTCTTCCGAAATTGCAGGTGAATCTGGATTTTCAGTATATACTTGAACGTCTGAAGTAATTCCAAGTTCCTTAAGGACGTCTTCTAATGCTACTGAAGTAGTACCTTCTGGGTAAAGATAGCACTTAACCTCTGGCTCCGGATCATTCAAATCATTTTTTGCAAAGAAAGAAATAACATAATCCGAAAAGCTGTCTGCTACGATTTCAATAACTGATTCTGCGGTAGAGTTTTCATCCTCTACTTCTTCGGAAGCCAGTTTTTCCGCAGTGACAGTTTCTTCTTTCTCTGCGATATGATAAACATCAACTGCTACGTTTTCCTTCGTTACGGAAAGGTCTAGATTCTCTGCTAATTCTGCAGCTTCTTCTGTCTCTATGCCTAAAGCTTCGCTGATCTTTTCAACCATTCCAACTTTAGCATCTTCTTCGAGTCCCGCTGCAATACCAGAAACGTTGGCCATTTCGAAACGGACAGAAACCTCTCCATATTCAGAATTCGGCTGAAGCGCATTACCTTCGGCATCATATACCTTGATATCCAGAACGTAAGAAAGAGTATTTTTCTCCCCCTCTTCTCCTTCTTCGATTCGAGCTTCTTCTACTGCCTCTAAAGCAGCCTGAGCTTCCGCGTCCTCTGAGTTTTCTGTACCGACGTAACGCGCATCGAGATAAGCACCATCCGGGAATACACCCGCTGGAGCCTGTACATGAACCCAGATTGTCTGGTTGTCATCAATATAAACTTCTGCTTCCTGGTCAAACGGTGCGGAAGGCGCATCCAGCCCTTCTCCATCAAACCAAGAACCATTGTTTCCGGCAACATTCACTATATTGCTTATAGCCTTTCCGCCGGTTTCAAGCACCATTTCTGACTGAGAATACTCTGCACCGGTGCCCTCAGCTGCATAAGACGTAATAACACCCACATCGCTAAGAAGCATGGATACTACCATACACGCAGCAAGAACAAAGCACAAAGCACTCTTGACTAATTCTTGAAAACGTTTCATAAATCTGTACCTCTTGTTAATACTAAACCTATTATTATTTATTCCCATATTTGTACCCGCGAGGATACTCATTTTCTTATATATATAATTCGTCTCCACCACACTTATTTTGGGAAATTTGTGTATAGAAACATTATTTATATACGAAAATAAGCCTAGCTCCCCAATTAGGCAATTTGTATTCTACCAAAATAACTTGTCATACGCAAACATTTCGCAGACAAAAAATGGCTAATAAGGTTTTTCTTTTTGTACAATATATAAAATTGTTCCCCTGAAAAATAAAAAGACCCCGGAAACTTGCGTTTCTGAGGTCTTGATTTTGGGAATTTATTTTGCGAATTTAAACTTCCCTCTTATGATTATTACTTGTTCTTCAGCTGAGCGTTTTTACTGCTTTTTTTCGTTTTAATGAATAGAGTGCCAATCATACTGAGCGCAGATATTCCCATCAAGCTGATCCACAACGGCATATTGCTGTTGTCTCTGGTCTCGGGACCGCTGCTGTTTTTAGTGAATTTCCAAGCTCCAGTGATTATCGTGTCTTCCGTGATTTGGAAGTCTTTCCTATCCCATGGCATGAAAACCCATGTACCTGGAACGCCGTTTGCTGTTCCGTCGCTCGTTGTCCATGCTGTGGTCAAGTCTGCCTTGACCGAAACCTGCTCCTTGTAATCATACGGATTGTTTTCATCTGTAGGAGCGATACCGTCGGCAGGCGTGCCGTAGGTAGCATCGCCGTTCACTACATAGATAACAGTATAGGTGTTTGGAGTAAATACCCATTTCCCGTAAACAGTCTCATCCTTCAGGATGACTTTCTCTGTCAAATCGTCAGCGTATGTCGTATCAGTTGACCAACCCGTAAAGCTCCATATGCCTGGAACGCCTGTATCATCCTTTCCGGTGGATGTATTCCACTCTGTTACCGGATCCGCTTCAAGTGTCACCATGGTATTATAGATTATATCTGTTTTTTGTGCAGGTGCCGATGCATCTGCTGGACTGCCATAAACCGGATCCCCAGTCACCTCATAGTTCAGCTTGTACAGATTCTCTTCCCACTGAGCATAAAGCACTCTACTTGTCGACATGTTCAGCTCTCCGTTCGGCTGATAACTCGTACCTGAACCGTCAGGCTTTGTATTCCATCCGGAAAACGTATAGCCGTCCCTGGTAAAAATATTTGCCGCCACGTCCATATCGCTGCCCGGTAAATAAGCCTTTGCATCATATTCATGGCCACCACCTTCATAGTTGGCATCGTATACTAGCAGTAGGCCGTACCAGATTGCTTTTGCTCCTTTTCCTTCATCCAGAGGGTCGTCATAAGGGCCTCTATGCCATTCCATGCGGTCGGAGCTGTGGATTGGCCCGTATGGCGATGTATATCTGGCAACATCATCTTTTTGGTGTCCGTCCACATACCATCCTGCAAATGGGATCATTACTCCGCTTGGTGCTTCATAACCATCTATCAGTTCTGCGCTTACCGTCGGAAGGGCGCTGTTTATAGCGGCCTGAATAGTTGAAGAAACAGGTACCGAAGAATAGCTGCTTCCATAGGATCTGTATGCCTTTGGCGCAGCGATTTTTATCCATTCATCTGCGTTGGAAAATCCCACATCATCGCCGTAGGAATTAACTGGCCAACCATACGCTTCGCTATCTTCCCCAGTCGTAAGATTGTCATAGATGGCCTCAGAAAGGAGAAATCCTCCGACTTGTTCTCCAACGCCGCCTCCGCGCTGTGCAAGATTCAGTGTAATCGTTCCACCGCGCATATCAATATTCTTTTCACAGCCACAGCAGGCAGATAGTCCACCGCCGTCCTCTGCGGCCATGTTTCCGGCTATAAGACCATTCTCCATATACATGGAGGAGCAAGCAATCCATACACCTCCGCCGCTCTCCCCTGTGGTGTTATTTGTAATCTCACCACCGTACATGTAGAAAATTATATTTTTTTCTTTTCCTTCTCTAGCAACGACGGACTGATCGCCACAGCAAAGTGAGACACCACCGCCGCATCCGTTAGGGGCACTGTTTCCGGTGATGCTGCCACCGTACATGTAAAATTTCGACTGACAGCTAAATGACCCATCCACGTTGACACCGCCCCCTGCCGCATTGCAGGAAGTGTCATTATCTAACGCAGTGTTGCCTGAAATCTCACCGCCGTACATATAGAACACAACGGGATCGTTTTCACCGTAATTGGGTTCGGCGTTAAAAACACCTCCGCCTTTTTGGGCCTGATTGTTTTTGATCACGGTCCCATCAAACATTTTCAGCGTGCCGAGGTTGAAGACGCCACCGCCGTCCCAACCGGCGTTGTTATTGTTTTGTATCGTTGTATTTTCTAGGATTAATTTCGTGCCGCTTTTTACATAGATAGCGGGGTCGTCCGCCTCGATATTTCTTCCATCTACCAAAACGTTATCAAACGTTATCGTTGTTCCGGTCGGGATGACGCCGCCTGCCTCTCCACCACCGGTGACTCCTTTTTCTGTTGAAAAGAGAACGGCAAGAAAATTATCCGGACGAATAAGACCGAATCTACTTCCGTTCGCCGAGGTGATAGTACAGTCGTAGTCAACACAAACGGTGTCCTCAATGGGAATATCGGCTGCCAGTTCAATATAATCCGCTTTTTCTTCTACTGCATCAATGAGCTCACGATAGTTGGAAACGATGCTGCGATGATTGATATATTTTGCTACAAGTTTGATATCCTTCTGAACAGGAAGATCCGTAGAAGTGTTGACCTTTCTATCTCCCATCATCCAGCAGCAGAAATTATCACCATCATCTGTGCGGTCGAGGCCTGGGACTTCACCGAGGGCCGTGAAAATATAAACTTTCTCCGTTGTAATATTACCATTGTCATCGAAAGTAACAGTATACTGACGATCTGTAAATACGGCGTTTAACGTTGTATCAGTCTTCAACAATGATAGGTCGTTGATTCGATTTTCTTCGTCATCTTCCCAGAAAAGGAAATCAAAGCCGGAAGAATGTATCGGATCGTCCGGGAACGAGAAATCTGCGGGATTTCCTGTCAGCGTGCTGTATTGCTTTCCCTCAGACATAAAGGTGACCGTAATGATTCTCGGTCTGACGGTAACCTGTGAAGCCTGTATATCCCTCCAGTATTCCGGTTCTGCTATACTGGAATCGGGAATAATATAGTCTCCAGAGCCATATAAACATCCGTCGGAATCATCGGTGGCCGTGAAGCTTCCGGCATAAATAGTAACAGTACCGTTATTGTATACGCAGTCATCGGAGGTGGTATAGCTGCCGCCGTATATATTGACGGTGGCACTATCACAGACGTAAATGCAGGAACTTTCACTATTGACAGTAACATTATAAAATTCGGCTGTGCCGGAAATGTCATCAAAGCAATAGTAGCCGGTTGCAAAATTGCCAGATTGCACGGTAATGCTGCTGAGTTCAGAACTCTCATCAACAACACATTCATCACAGTTAAAAAGACCGCCCTCAATAATAAGAGCACCGTTATTCATATCAATAAAATCATAACCTGTATGAATTCCTGTGCCAGATGTAGACCTGACAATAACGGTTCCATCATTGGTATTGATAACATTGTTTTCCGCATCAATCTCTGCGCCGATCAGTGTCAATGTTCCCGCCGCATCGATGTTGAACAAGCCGTAATCACCGGTTACCGTTATCTTGTAACCGTTGAAATCTATGGCTACTCCTTTGTTAATAAGAATTTCGTCTTCCTCAGAAGATAAGAAGTACTCATAATTTTTAGTAAGTACAATTACCGAATCATTTTCGGCATCTGCGATGAGATCCTTTAGAGTTACTTCATTTTGGGATAATAAGTTTTTGGATAATAATATATAGTTTGCAAATAAATCATCAACTAGCCCACTCGTTTCGTACTCCGAAAAACCTTCACCAGGCAACACCCCTATGTTTTCTTGGTCGGATAGGATGATTGGTTCTTCAGGTTGTATAGGTTCTTCACCTTTGACCTGCTGCGCCTCGTTATCTCTCTCCTCGATGCGCACTTCTCTCGATTCGCTTGCTGCATAAACGCCTATCGGGAAAACGCATATACACATTACAAAGCATAGGAGATAACACAAAACTCTTTTTTTCATATTCATTCCTCCATGGTAGAGAATTTAAATTGCAATTATCGAAAACTTTTCGCATCGCAATTTCTTTTTCTACCTTAACTCCATAATTCAAGGCAGAAACAACCCTACTGGTTTGATTATACTGGAGTTTTAGAAATGCCCTACCAACGAGTATAAAAAAGACTGTTAATTTCCCTAAATCTCTTCCGACAAAATTGTGTCTCCTATCTTTTTCTCCTGTAGCACACATCGAACAGTGACTCTATCGGATCCTCCAAACGTACATGTAAACAGGGTTAGATTCCAATCATTGGATGTCATTTCCTCAACGGCAGTCGAGGGGAGAGTCTCTGTTTCTGCTACCAAATATTGAAACTCATTTCCATCGATATCCACAAATAGAACCTTTGAACCGACATCTAGATATTTCAAATTGCCAAAATGGGTCTCATAATTATGTGCACATATCACAAAGCCCTTTTTGTAGGCAGACCCTGCATAGCGACAGGCCTCGGTTTTTAAATGCGAATAACTCCAGTCTTTCATTACCGGAAGAACTATATTTAGATCAGGGACAGACAGTATTCCTATATAAGCATTTCCTTCAATCAAAACTGTCGGCATTTCCTTGTCCGGATTTAAAAGGTAGTCCGGAATAGCCGTTTCTTCCTTCGTTGCAATTCCATCAAAAAATCCGGAAACTTTTTTTTCCTCTGACTCTTTAATGACCGACAGTAATTTCATTGCAACCTCTTGCGAAGCAGTCTTTGCTCTTGAAATATCCAGAATATTCTTACCAATGAGAAAAAGTGCCGCTGTAATCAAAATCAATCCAACGATGATTATCCCTCTGCCGGGATTTCTTTTTCCATTTTTAATCATCATCCTTACGTTGTCCCCGTTTAATGATGCCTATGATACATAGGAGAAGCCCAGAAGAAAGAAGCACTGGAACTGGCCACCACAGTACACCCGTTTGAGGAAGATTTGGGTTTTCGGTATATCGGTTAGTAAAAATCGGATAATCCACTTATATTCCATTTTCTCCTATAATTTCCCTACTTATTAAGAGTTCGTCATCCTGTTGTATTATGGTATACGTAAGTAAATAAACCGTATTATCATATGTATAACCTTTTGCTCCAGAATCCTTCTCAGCTATTTTGTATATATATTTCCCTGGTTCCGTGAAGGTGATCTTTCCAATCTCTATACTTCCTGCGCCAATAATACTCACTTCCTTTGTATTACCAAAACTACCTTCCGGCATAGGATTATTGTCTTTTTCGCCTTTGAAAACAAAAGTAAATGTTTCCGGAGAAGAAGGAGTATCTCCCATTATCTTTTTCACGATAGGTGGATTATCCAGAGTCAATGGAACAATATATTTATTTGTAATAGTAAAGGTAATGCCCTCCAAAGATACTTTTGTGTAGTACCCATTAAGTTCTTTTTCAACAACAAGCCATTCATACTCTTCCGGTAAATTTTCCCAGGTATGGCTCCATTGTTTTTTTTCCGTAAGCACCTGAGTGTCATATACTTCACCGTCACGAAGAAGCTGTACCATAACGGAATCAGGTCGTTTCTCTTCAAATCCTATATCGTCCCAGATTTTCAAAACCCTTCTAGTCACAACTTTTGGTAGTTCTTCTTTTGTATATTTCACCTCTATATTTACTTCATAGTCCCACGTATTATCTTCAATGTTGGAATCAGGAAGAAAAAGCATAAATGGTACTGGAGAATAAGAATAATTCCCGATTGTTTTTTTCTCACCCAAAAACAAATATAGTCCCGGTTTTAATGTGACGGAAACTTCTCCTTTTTCATCAATAGCTTCTATTGTTAAAGGTGTTAAATGATCTCTCTTCACATAACCGTCCAAAGTCATGGCTAGTTCTTGCCATCCCTTTTGATCCAGACCTTCCGTTTCTATTGGATATGAAGCAAACTGCTCCGTCAGGCTAATATGAGCTGACTCACTTACATTCGCAACTCTGTAAATGCTAAATCTGGCATCTGTGATTGGCGTTATATCATCTTTAAAAGAAACTGTTATATCAACATCTCTCTCGGGCTCAATTGGTTCGGCAGAAAAAACTGTTATAGGAAAAACAAACAACAGCAGAACCAAGCACAATAGAAGAGTGCTGATCATTTTATGACAAAGTATTTTCGTTTGTTTCATTTTCTTCATTCTCCATTGCGTGGCTACTTTTTTTCTTATCCGATGCCAGCAAAACGATAAACATAATTATCATCAATGGTAACGCCAGCAACGGGGCAACGATGAGTGGTTCTATCTCCACTGCTTCCGAAGTGATATGCACATTAATATGGTCTTCCTCATTTTCTACCCTGTGTCCACGTACCAACAACCTATGCGTATTGATTCCATACGGAGTACAAGTAATTAAGGTGCAATAATCCTCACCCTCTGTGATGGTCAGTTCTTCCGTATCTTGCGGTTCAACAATCATTATCTGATCTACTTCGTAAGATAGAACCTCCTGCAAAATACAAAGTGTAAAAATATCCCCTATCTCAAGTTTGTTTAAGTCTGTGAATAACTTTGCACTGGGTAATCCTCTGTGCCCCGAAAGCACGCAGTGTGTGCTTTTTCCACCAACCGGAAGCGAACTCCATTCCATATGGCCAACCCCCTTTTGTAAAACATCATCAGATGTTCCATGAAAAATGGGAAGTGTTACTTTGATGCCAGGGATTTCTATATATCCCATAACACCATTTCCATCTATATTTAGGAGATTCTCATATAATAATCTGTCGCTATCACTAAAAAAATGATTCTCACGACCATGACGAGTTGCTGCATTATAGTTCTGTGCCTCTTCCCAAACCTCTGTATATTCAGATTCTGTAAGTTCTGTTGTCTTTTCGTTATAAACAGCTATTGCATGAGTAGAGTAAACATTGTTCCAATAATTAGATAAACTTGGATACAGCAGTAAGGACAACCCCACCAAAACACATAAAACAAGCAATATCGTACCGAAATGGCTCTTTTTTTGTCTCTTCATGCGATATTCTCCTTAATGCTGTATTGCACGCAGTAGCAGAAAGTGGGGGGTGGAGGTCGCTGCTGCGTGCAATACCAGAATTTGCTTCAATTAGCAAAAACTGTTAGCAAGGTATTTGAGTAATAATTAATAATTAATAATTATTAATTATTTATTTTTTGTTGCTCATACGTTTTCTGGTAATGAGCAGGATACCAGCTCCAAGAACCAAAACTGCTCCAATAACATAGAAAGCTGTGGTACCGATGCCACCAGTAGAAGGAAGAACTGGAATTTTACTATTTTTAATCACCAGTGTATCCTGAGTTCCTTCAACTTTAGTAATCTCAGGAGATAAGATGTCATAAGTTGCTGTATAGGTAGATGTAGTCACGCCGTCGATTGTAATGCTATAAGACGCCAAAGTTCCGTTATCATTATAGGTAGCAGAAATAACAACTTCATGTACTGTCGGGTCGACAACATAACCTGCAGGAGCAGAAGCCTCAACCAATTCGTATACGCCTGCGTCCAATCCGGTAAATCCACTCAGGTATCCCTCAGTATCGGAAGTAGCGGTGTATGACTTCTGCGTTGCCTTATTGGTCAAAGTAAACGTTGCGCCTGCAAGGGGATTCGTTACCTCAATAGTATCAAGCGGATCATCCGCCTGACTGATAACCTCTACCTTTCCATCTTCATAGACCTTGATAATCTCATGAGTCCGGTAAGATTCGGTCGTAACGGTTCCTCCAAGAATTCCATCAATAGCAAAAGTATAAGTATAGGTTCTATCATCAACTGTTCCATATTTGGAAGAGTCCGTTGGATCATTAGAGAAAGTAATCTCTGCTTTATTGCTGTTCGGGTCAAAATTCAATGCAGCGTCAGAGTTAACAACTGCAGAATAAGTTACTACCACGCTCTTTCCGCCATTTGCACGAATAAATTCCTCTGTAAAGCTGACCGTAAATGTTCCTGATCCAGTAATTATGGTGTATGTATCGTCACTTGCGCTAATTACGCTATTATTGACTTTTACGACAATATCACTTGCCGGATCAAATCCAGCGCTTAATGTATCCGTAACATCGAATTTCAGATTTGTGTACTGTTCACTGTAGGAAGGAATCGCTGTGTCAATCTCAAAATTTACGGTATCCCCGATAGCCACATCTCCACCGTTACTGTTTGCATTCAGATTACTGTCCTCACTCATAATCTTTTTGTCGACACCCGGAGTTCCACTCTTTGCATAAGCGATAACGTCATCCAGAACCCAGTTCGTCTTTGCATCAACAGATCCATCTTCAATTACACTGTCCTTGTCATAATTCACAGAAACAATCATTGGGTTATATACCGTAGCGCCAGTGCCTTCAACAAGCACTAAATACATTCCTGCACCAAGGTCTTTCGCCACATAATCATTACCAGACGCAACTGTTGCAATAGGAAGCAACGGTGAACCTATAGAAGTTGCGCTTTGAGCAAGAGCAGCAATTTCAGCTGTAGTAGGGACTTTTACATCTGCAATAGAGCCAGTTACTACAGGTTGGTATTTTTCTAAACCGGCACTGTTATAAACAGGCTCTACGATTTTGTACAGAGTAACAGTTGCATTTGCTTCTACTCCCTTGATAGTGACATCTGCTACATCATCAGAACTAGGAACAGCACTCGCTGCAAAAGTTGTGAAGCCCATAGCTAAAACCATGGCAAGCGATAGCAGAAAAGCTAACAGTTTTTTTGTTTTCATGATAAAAATCTTTTCTTTATTTGAAATTGATATATTTAACTTGGTAAGGCGCTTTATGTTCTGTTGCGAAAATTTTAACTATCTTACAGACTTCTTTTCACCTCTGCGCCTTAGAGCAAGACCAATTATTAAAGTGACACTCAAAAAAATAATTCCGCCTAATGTATAAATAAGGGTACCTGACCCACCTGTTGCCGGAAGCTCATATACTCCCAGATTTTTTACAGTAATTTCCAGTACATACTGTGTATTACTTCCACTTCCGATTTCTCGAAGGTTCAACGATACATCCCCCGAAAAATCTTCACTGTTTAGGAAGACCGCCGTATAGGTGTCATTACTGGTATCTTCGTTGACTCTGAACTGGATTCCAGCAGGAAGGCTAAAATAGCCACCAGGCGGTGATACTTCAGACAATTCATATGCTATATTTGGAACAAACTGTGCATTAAATAGGTAAGTACCGTCTTCCGAGGTCTCCCCTGTTAGCATCTGTCCGGCCTGCTCCGGATTGACGATTGAAAATCCTGCTTCAGCAAGAGGCTTCCCTGCTTCATCTACTTTGATGACTTTCAAAGCATAATGGAACGGGATTCTTGAGTTCGTTATATGCCATTGACCGTTTGTATCATTGCCCTTATATCGCATATTATGTTCATATGGAGAAATATCCGCTGTCTGCAAATTCCATGCGTCTGTGTAGCACAGCCTAACCAGCCAAGCATTTTGCGCTGGAACAGAATAATGATTTGGAGCTTCTGTTTCCTTCAGCACATATGTACCATATGGCAAATTTGAAAACCGGCTCACTGCATTTTTTGTCGTACTCAAAATCATAGGATTTACGTTTTTATCGTGTACCGGCGTCGTTCCATCTGACTGATACAAGGAA
>JAKSRL010000150.1 GCA_024403635.1 Lachnospiraceae bacterium
TTCTGTAATCCTTTGGGAATAAAGGACGCATTGGACGGTCAATAACACGGCTTGTTAAGATTGCATTATCGGACGGACGTCCTTCTCTTCTTGTAAATCCTCCTGGGATTTTTCCAACAGAATACATTTTTTCTTCAAAGTCTACACTCAGTGGGAAGAAATCGATTCCATCACGAGGTTTCTCAGAAGCTGTTGCTGTTGAAAGTACAACTGTGTCACCATAATGCAGTAATACGGCACCGTTTGCCTGAGCTGCCACACGGCCGATGTCTGCTCTTAAGGTTCTTCCTGCAAGTTCCATTTCGAATGATTTGAATTCTTTACTCATTTTTTCTCCTTCTACTTCTGGGCGGAATGCCCGTTTCAAATTATTCCACGTCAACTTCTGGGCGGAATGCCCTGATTTTGCACCTCTTTTCCCAAAAAAGCACGGTTAAAAAGGTAGCTGATAATATAACAATAGACTTTAAGGCGTACCCTAAAGTCTATTGGAACATTCTGATTATTTTCTGATTCCGAGTTTTTCGATTAACTGACGATAAGCTTCAATATCTTTCTTCATCAGGTAGTCAAGAAGTCCTCTTCTCTTACCAACCATCTTAAGAAGTCCTCTTCTTGAGTGGTGGTCTTTTTTATGTGTTTTTAAGTGCTCAGTAAGGTCTTTAATTCTGTAAGTAAGGATAGCTACCTGTACTTCTGTAGAACCTGTGTCTGTAGGTGTTTTGCCATACTCTTTGATAATCTGAGCTTTGATTTCTGGTGTGATCATAATAATTCTTCCTCCTAGTTTTAATTTAACCGCCGTTTTCTGAGAAGAGGTTGGAGTTTCCTACTTCTAAGAAAAGGCTAACAACTTGTGTATATTAACAACAAAACTTATGGTTGTCAATGACTTTTCCTTTATTTTTCAAGGTTTTTTACGCTTTTGTGGTGATATTAATATATTCCGGCAAGGCTTTAGAATACATGATCTTCTGGCTCGTGTAAATACCATAATAACCAGACAAACGGTAACTTACAGCCACCACAATCAGCATAAACGGAAGGCCACCCATACCAAATATTTCAAAACCTAACGCAATGCTTGCTAACAGACAGTTTGTTACACCGCAGAATACTCCGCATACGCCCATAGCCGCGCCCACAGTTGCCGGGATGCCAATCAAAGGGCCGAACACGCATCCGAATGTTGCTCCAACGAAAATCGTAGGAATAATCTCTCCACCTTTATAACATGCCCCTAACGTTAAAGCAGTCATAATCATTTTCAGCAGGAACGTATACCATTCTGCATTTCCACGGATGGCTTCGAAAATCACTGGAACGCCGGCTCCGTTAAAGTTTCTGGTTCCAATTAAAAGCGTAATTCCCATCACCAAAAGGCCGCCTACAATGGTCCGAATATAGGGATTTTTGAGAAACTTTTTATAATAATGTTCACTCTTATGCAGAATAAAAACGAACAGGATGCTAACAACAGCACAAGCGAATCCTAAGCCAACTGCTTTGATTCCATAAAGCCAGGTAAAGTTTGGAAATTCAACGAGAGGATAGCTTTCCGGAACATATCCAATCAGTTTTGCCATAAATCCGGCGGTCAAAGCAGCTACTGCGCATGGCACAATGGCGGAATAATGGAGAATTCCGACACTTATTACTTCCATGGCAAAAATGGTAGCCGTAAGAGGAGTTCCAAACATAGCGGAAAAAGCCGCACTCATACCACACATGGTCAGAATGATAATTTCTTTCTTATCTGCCTTGATGACCTTGGCCAGAGAGAATCCTAAGCTTCCACCGATTTGAAGAGCTGCTCCCTCTCTACCTGCGCTGCCACCTAAAAGATGGGTAATGGCAGTACCTAAGGTAATCAACGGTGTCATTTTTAAAGGAAGTTCTTCATCGGAAGAAATGGATTTTAATACCCGGTTGGTTCCTCCAGGCTCATATACTTTTAGCAAATGATAAAAGCCAACAATTGCCAAACCACCCACTGGTAAAAGGAAAATTAACCAGGAATGACTATTCCGGAAACCAGTAGCCCAATCAATCAGTAACGCAAAAAGACAGGCATAAGCTCCTACTCCTGCTCCTATCACAATAGCAAGCATGAAAGTTTTAATAAAATGAAGAAAGTCAAAACCTGCTTCTTTAAAATATTCTTTAAGAAATTTCTCTTCTGTTGTTTTCTTTGTATTTTGGGTCATTTTCTACCGTCATTTTTCTACTATATTCAAAAAGCCACGCCTCATAGGATAGCCCTATTAGCCATTGCTTGCAAGCATTATTTATGAAAAGAATGAGAAGCTTCGGTAGTTGCCGCCAAACCAATTTCTATCGATAAACGTGTCCGTCAGTTTCAAATTTTGGAGGGATGTAAGGAACCTGAAGCCAGGAATCATACTGTCCTCCCGTATGGATAATATGTCTTCCGTGGTTATCGGTATCCCAGCTTAAAGGCTCAAACCAGCCTTCACGGATATAGTTTCCGGCAATCTGAATTCTCAACTTTTGTCCTTTGTACCAGAACCGACTGGAAGGAACAATTGCGATATCAACAGGAACGATTTCTCCTGGTTTTAATTTTTCTTCTCTCACCTGAGCCTGTACTGGCCAATAAGGAGTACCTTTTTGTTTATATTTTGCCATTTCTTCCGGCCAAAGTTCTCTACGACTTACGCGCATCTTTCCCCAAGCGCCTGGATGAGGCTCATTCAATGTCGTCCATGGTAACCAGTTGCCCTGGCTATCCGCTTTCTGGATATTAACAAACATATCCATATCATCATGTCCGTCTGCTTCCACCCAGAGACGAAGCCACATATAACCGGTCAACTCGGTATCTTCTTTGAATTCCATATCGAATTCTACACGATCAATGGTTCCCTTCGCAGCACTTTCGCCAACATAAGATACACTGGATTCTACTACGACAGGTTCTTCCTGCATGGTCAGATTTGCTGCATCCAGATAATATTTTCTATATTCGGTTCTCTTCAAAGGCCATTCATTTTCTGCTCTTCTGCTCTGGAAATCATGATCCATAACGTCCATAACATCGATACGTACCTTTGGAGTCATCTCCCAACCGTTATGAATATCTTTCAGATAACGGTCATAGAACTTCTTCAAGTCTTCCAGATTTTCCGGGGAATACATATCCGGCCATTCAAAATCTCTGTGAGCACGGAACCATTTCAATCTGGATTTACAACGGATGTAAGCTCTGGAAGATCCTGGGAGATGGAAATGAGACCATCCAGCTGTCTGGTAAACCGGAATTCTTACTTTTTCAAATTCTGCAACTTTATCATTCCAATAACCGTTACGGAAAGGATATTTACGAGCCATAGCAACCTGATCATCTACACCACCCGGTCCAGTAACCTGCGCTGCAATAAATTCATTAAAGGAAAGAGCCGGAATACCACCTTCAAAGAGCGAATCTCCATAAAGGTCTGTGGTGCTTTCCCAAGGAGCAATACATGCTAAATGTGGAGGGCACTCAGCAGCGATCCCCCACTGATGCATTGCAACCCCGGAGTTTCCGGTCATACCAACTTTACCGTTACACCAATCTTGCTGAGCAATCCACTCTATGAAATCATAACCATCTAAACGGTCCTGATAAGTAAACATATGAACGTTCCCCTCAGAATGTCCTGCACCTCGAACGTCTACGTTTGCTACAGCATATCCCTGATATACCCAGTAAGCAGGGTCTGCGGACTCAAATTTTGCCATTCGTGATACGGTGTGGGGTGGAACACCCATAATCTGCCATTCACTCATTCCATCCCCGGGTCTCTTTCCAAACCAACTCCAGGAAACAATTACCGGTATTCTTTCTTTTAAATTCTTTGGAAGAAAGAT
>JAKSRL010000151.1 GCA_024403635.1 Lachnospiraceae bacterium
CACGGAATCCCACTTTGCTTTGCACTGACGCAGGATTTCTTCATTCACTTTATTTATTTTTTCTAATGTTTTTTGATAGTTCATTTTGTAACGTTCGACTTCAAATCACCGAAAGCCGCACAAGGCTGCGTTTCGGGATTGTCTTGCGGTCGTCAAGTGCATTCCTGCAAGCACGATGCACTTTCCTCGTCGCTGATGAAAAAAAGCACTCTGTTTCCAGAGTGCACAAATTAAACAAAACCTTTGCCTTTTATTCTACCTCAGAAAACTCTTGGCAGATATATTTTCCTCCCGGCTTAAGAATAAACTATCACGGTTGCTGAGACACAGTGTCAGATTTTCACTGAACTTTCGGAAATAATATATCCATTACTATTAAATTGTTTAGAATTATATCAAAACTGTATACAAGTTTCTATAAAAATATTTCACCCCTTACGGCTGATATTTTGTTAAAAGTTCAGAATAAATCCAGCCATAATGATCATAATATCTTACATACGTCCACTCACCCTTTGTGCCCATCGCATTTACGATGATTCCCGGAGCCAGAACGGTAACCTGGTCATAATCCTTAGAAGGTCCCGAACGCATTACCACATTGCTGTCGCTGTTGGTAAGCATTTCGATTTCTACCGCAAAGGTTTCATCCGGAACAAGATTTGGGTCTTCCACAATCAGATTATAGGTATGGGAACTATGAGTAAATAAGGTCCAATATTCCTTTCCCTCAATCTCTTCTTTCGTCATTACCGCATAATATTCTTTCTGATAAACATTTCCTTCCATCCGTGGATCGTCGTGGCTTCTTCTGTATTTGATGTAATAATAAATGCCGTCAAACTCTGCCTTCTGAATGGTGAAATCCGAGTAATACCATTCCACACCATTCTCATCTAACGTAATAATGCCAGAGAAATTCTTACCATCGAAACTGCTGCAGGTCCTTTGATAATCTGCAATTGTTTTGGACGGAACGTGATAAATATTACGAGCAACCCAGCTTACACTCTCTCCGGAAATAGACATGGAACTACCGTTATCCACTACTTGCTCTACTGGATATAAAGAGTATTCGATACAGCATCTCTGCCCAAACATACACTCTAACAAACGCCGCTGGGAAATCTCGTCCCGATAATCATATTCCATACTTCCCGGTTCTCCGCCATCGGTATATTTATCAAACATTCGCAGCATTTTTCTTAAATTATCGTCTTGGGCAACCTCCATGGTTACATTGACTTTTTCTCCCGGAACTACTTCTGGAGCTAATGTTGTAGGTTCGGATTCTTCTTGTTTTTGACCACCACATCCAGTGATTGCCATGCTGGATAAAACACATGCAATAAGTAATGCTGCAATTCCTTTTAATTTTTTCTTCATTTCTATCTCCAATTACTTCAGCTTGTTGCTGATTTCTTTCCAATTCGGCATAAATCTGCTTAATTCATTTTTAAAATCTTCTCCGTGTCCAGCACATTTCAAATGCACTAATTCATGAAGAATTACATATTCCAGACATTCTTCCGGTTTATCTACTAACTGTAGATTAAAGCATACCCTTCCTTTTGACGGAATACAGCTTCCCCAACGAGAGGTCATATAACGTGTGTGCCAGGAAGTACTTTTTAAACCAGTAATGGCTTCCCATTTCGGCAAAAGAGCCTTAATTTTCGCATCCAATTCTGGTTTTCTCCGGACATAATGGTCTTTGGAAGGCTTTTCTCCAAACTTTTTTTGCTGGTTTAAAATCCAATCCAAATTGGCTGCCGCAAATCGCTCGGCCTCGGCTAATGTCACGTATTTGGGCATGGAAATATAAGCTTTTCCATCTGGTTTTACATGTAGATGCAGATTCTTTACTTTCTTTTTCTGCACCTCTATTTCAATACCATTTACTTTAATAATACTCATTTTCAGAATCGTCAAAATTTTCTAATAAATAGGCTCTGTAGTGTTCGTTTCTCTTGGCTTTATCCAGTTCTGCATAGCGACCGGCTTTTTCCAAACTTTGATATAAACGATTGGCACGAATGTCAATACCGCCCTCGCCGCCAAAACCAGAATACCCAGAAGGCCGTCCGCCAAAACCTTCGCCGTAACCAGAAACGCCTGAGACGCCAAAACCTTCATCAAAATTACCATAGGAACCTGAAATATGTGGATCTATCATTTACTATACCTTACTACTATTTTTCAAAAAATTGTTAATTTTGATTTTAACAGAATTACGAAAAATAATAAAGATTAGAAAAAGACCTTACCAGAACGGTAAGGTCTTTTTCATAAGAAATGTCTATTGGGAGGGGCGTATTAATCTAAGTCATCGAAGAAAATGTCATCAAAATCGTCATCTTTTTCTTCATGTTCCAGGGTGTCTTCGTAATCAATCGGATCATCGAAGTTCGCTTCTACGTCTATGTCATCATATTTTTCAGATTTAAAGGAGGAAGCGTAGTCCGCATATGCTTTATCTTCTAAAGCTTCTTTATATTTCTTCTTGGTAATTATCAGTAGAATCAGCAGGAAAATAATAATTGCTAAAATTACAGTTGCACCTATCAGAACATATTTATTATCGAGAAGAGATACTTTCTTAGCATCTACCTTTTTTTCATGAGCATCTATTGGAATAGATAATTTGCTAACACGCTGAATCGTATTCTCTTTGTTATCAATACAGTAAAAACTTTCATTGCCGTCATTCATTGCATAGACAAAGCAATAATCTTCCATGCCGGCATAGTCGGAAACTAAAGCTTCCATAGGTTCACCGTTTACCATTACTTCTTTTTTCTGGTATCCAGGAATATTCGTCTCTGCCGGGATTTCTAAAAAGAAATATGTTTTCTTTCCCTGGGTCATAGATAACGGCTTTTCAAACTTTTTGGTAGTTGGGTTATATGTACAGAAAAGAATCGTTTTATCTGATTTATTTTTTAACGCATATAACTTTAAGGAATCTTTATATTGAAGGACTTTTATCTTTTCCCCTTCAAAGGTCTCTTCTTTTTCTGTGAAGCCTTTCGGAAGATCGATTTCCTTAAGGTCTGTTAAAACGGTGTATTCTTTATCATCAATCTTTACGTCCAGCTTACCGGATTTGTTTTCTGTCTTTTTCTCGTCTGTTTTATCCTCCTTGTTGGAAGAATCCGGTGCATTCTCGTCTTCTCTTTTACCATAATCTGTATCGCCTTCTTCGGGCTCATATACGTTTACTTCAATCGTAATGGAATCAGAAAGTTCTTCTTCGTCGAAAGTTGCTCCTTCATAAGAAATTGTAACAGTTCCATATCCGGTACCATTGGTAGAAATTCCGATAGAGGTTGACTCATCATCTAACCAACCCTCATCATTTGCATATACGCTTCCGCTAGAACATACAGAATAGGAACCTGCTACATTGTCAAAAGTTAAAGAAACATAGGTATCCGATCCATTCTCTAATTCAATATATTCATCAGAGACATACACACCACCAGCTGCTAATGCTGTTCCTGCACATAAAACAGAAAACAATCCTATAACAATTAACGTGATAAATGCTTTTTTTACTTTCATCTCAACTATCTTCCCATGATGATATTTTTTATTCTTACGTAGTCTAAAGCGGATATTTTCCCGTCTCCGTTGGCATCGGCGGCCGCTAATTTGGAAGAATCCGTAATTGTCTTGTACCCCATGATGTGATTTTTTACCACTACATAATCCAAAGGAGAAATCTTTCCATCGCCATTGGCATCGCCTTTTTCATCGGTCTTTGTCTTAGGCCCTTCCGGAGTTTCGATTCCTGTCGGCGTTGGATCTGTT
>JAKSRL010000152.1 GCA_024403635.1 Lachnospiraceae bacterium
CCTGCGCCATAGTTTTGTCCAACGAAAGTTAAAGATGCTTGACCGAAGGAACCACAGAAGAAGAAACAGAAGTTTTCATAGGTCTGGGCAACGGTATTGGCTGCAATAGCAATTGGTCCTAAGCTGTTCATTGCGGACTGGATAATAACGTTGGAAATACTGAACATACTTCCTTGAAGTCCACCTGGAATACCAATGGAAAGCATTCTCTTGAAAATCTGCCAGTTAATTCCAAGGTCTTTGAAACGGAATCCTAATTCTCCTTTATCTTTTGCCATCAGGCAAAGAAGAACGATGGCGGAAGCACCGTTACTTACAACAGTAGCAATCGCAACACCAGCTACGTCCATATGGAACACAACAACGAATACAAGATTTAATCCTACGTTTAATACTCCTGCGCCTAATAAAATAAGCAGCGGGGTCCTTGTATCGCCTTTACTCCTGTAAATAGAAGATACAAAGTTATATAACATAATAAATGGCATACCCGCAAAATATACACGGAAATAGACAACAGCCATATCCATGATTTCAATTGGAGTTCCCATGATATTCAGTGCTGGCTTTGCAATAAATTGTCCAACGATTGCAAGAAAAACTCCACTGACGACTGCAAAAGTGATGGATGTGTGGATGGTTTTTGCAATTCCTTCTTTATTCTTCTGACCAATAAACGTTGATACTAAAACATTTGTTCCTCCACTTAAACCAACAAATAAGTTGATTAATAGATGGATGATCGCACCATTGGCTCCTACCGCTGCCAGAGCATTTGAATTTGCGAATTGTCCTACTACCAATAAATCGGCAGAATTAAAAAGCTGCTGTAACATACTCGTAGCAGCCAGGGGAAGCGCAAATAAGATTAATTGCTTCCAAATATTTCCTTCTACTAAATTCATATTCTTTCTTTTCATAACTTTTAAATTGTATCACTAGATATTGTGGAAAAAAAGAAGAAAACTATACAAAAAGTATAGTTTTGTTAAATAAAAAAATAGGACTTCTATATAAAAATGTTAACGGCAACAAGAAACAAACGTCTATGTGAAAAAAGTCACAACAAGTGCCGGCATCATGCTCTGGGAGTGTGATACCGACCTTGTGTTAAAATCCAATATTATTTCGCTTTCACTTTTTATTATTTAATTCTATCCAACTGTCTGTTCGCGGCTGCTTTAATCTTTTCAGCAAAGCTTTCTTCTTTTGCTGCATCGTCGTCATAATCAAAGCCAGAATCCGCCAGATCATCAAAATCCTCTTCTGCCTGTGGCTGTTTTACATATTTCTTATACAGATAATAACCACCACAAGCTGCGCCTGCGAGTAAAGCTAATTTAGATAATGTTTTCATTTGAATCCTCCTTGGGTTTATCAATGGTATTATACCACATTACGTTTCATTTATTTGTTTATTGCTGTTTTTTTGAAAATCCAACAGCAGATAAGACCGTTATAGAAGTTATCATTAAGACGATCCAAAGGAAACCGGTTTCACTATCACCTGTTAATGGATTTGGATTTGGATTTGGTTTTGGATCTGGGTCTGGCGCTGGTTCCGGTTTTTCATTTACAATAGTAATTCGTCCTTTAGGATTCTGGTATTCCTCTCCCACTACACCATCTAATTCTTCCGCAATAAATTCAGAAAGAATCACATCCTGAGAAAATCCAGTATCGAACTGCTTGGATGCGGCTTTAAAAGCATAGAAAGTATCGCCACCAGCAGCAGCAAAATCATTCGTTATTACAGCATATCGTCCCTCTAAATCAAACGATTGTCCGTTCACATCTTTAATTACAATTCGCTTAATAGAATTTGGTTTTCTGTAGGTTGAACCCGGGTATGTTTCACCAGCATCATATTCTTCATATGTGTTAACAACAATATTCATACCAGAAATCTGAGGAAAAGCACCTACGGCCTTCGGTGTACAATAAGTAGATGCTTCCAAGGCCTCTAACAATTCGCTTCCGGAAACATATACAACTGATAAAGTATTACCAAACGGTAAAACATCAAATACGTTTTGTTTCGTTATATCGCCTTTATGAATCCAGTTTCGTATTCCTCCGCCATTTTCAAGCGCTACAACCGGAACGCCTTCTTCAATACTGCCAGTATTTTTCTTTGTCAAATACCAAACCATGGAATCCGCAATCAGATCGCCCATATTGGTTTCTTCCGTGCGGTTTCCAGGAGCTTTCTCACCATTTAAATCAACTTCCGTTTTTCCAATGACGGTTTTATATTCTTTATTGACCTTATCTTTTATTTCATCGACTTTTTCTTTTACTTCTAAGTCAATAGGAGACTCATCCGTAATTTTATATAAATAATTATTGGTTATTTTTGATGTATCTTTATCAATTTCAATTATGCCAATATTTGCAAATTTCGTGCCGGTAGACTGTATCGGCTCTCCATTCTCACCTTTCGTCATTTCTGTATGGGAATGGGCATCAATAATAAAATCCACATTTTGAACATTTGCCCATAAGTCTTCGGAACGGTTAGGAACAGAACCCACGTCGACTCCTAAATGGGTAATACAAATAACCAAAGAAGCTCCACTAGCCTTCAGTTTTTCTGCTTCTGTGTTAATTTTTGAATATAATTCATCACCTTGAACAATGGATAATCCAGGATTCTTTGAAGGATTGGATTTTGTTAAAGCTTCCGGTGTTTCTACGCCAATAAATCCAATTTTCATTCCATTCAATTCAATAATGGCAGAAGAATCAAAAACCTGGATATCATCAATCAAAATATTAATACTAACTGTTTCTGCAGAAAGTTCGTTTATGATTTCCATCATTCGATTACTTCCATAATCAAACTCATGATTTCCGACGGTAACTACGTCATATCCAACCATGTTCATCAGTTCAATAACACTTTCTCCTTTATCAAAAGAAGCATATGAATTGCCCTGAGAAAAATCTCCTGCATCTACCAGAATGACTTCTCCTCCCCCACTCTCTATTTCATCCGCAAATTCTTTCATTACTGGATAACCATCAATTGCGCCATGTACATCGTTCGAATGAAGAATCACAATTTTTCCTTCATACGCATTTCCGGTATCTGCTTTTGTAATTAGTGAGAAAGGCAGAAGCAATGCAAAAACAAGAAGAAAAGCCAATATTGGTGCTGTAATTTTATGTATTTTTTTCATTTCATTCCTCGAATAATTACTAATAATCTCTTTATTGATTTTAATACCTATCGATTGCTTTTAAAAGAATTTTTTCATAATAAAACGTCTCTCTTTCGAGAAACGTTTTTATAAACAAACGAAAATACTTTTTATACAACTCTATGATAAAAAATTATTTTTCCAGGTTAATATCAAGCAAATCTTCATCATCTTCCGGAACATTTTTTCTCTTCATTAATTCCTTTAATCTTTCAATTGTATTTGGAAGATCTCTATATGCGCCTGTAGGATCTTTTCTAGGATTTCTTTTAAGTACTTCTGCAAGGCCTTCCATTGCATGAAGAATTCTTCGAACATCATCCTTCTTTAATAATCCAATTTTCGCATACATGGAAATTCTCCAGAAATCCAAAGCATTATCCGGGCCCAAATCCTGAGCTGCAATTGAATTTTGAAATAAGGATGCAACATCTGACATCATTCTTCTATCACTCTTCGGTAAATTTACTATCATTATATTCCGTCTCCTTAAAAATTATCCACACATATAATACTCTTTTTCACATATAAAAGCAAGTCCCTTCGGGACTGTCCTGCGCTCGTCAAGTGCATTCGTGCAAGCTCGAT
>JAKSRL010000153.1 GCA_024403635.1 Lachnospiraceae bacterium
ACGTGTCCAATGGTACCAATGTTGCAGTGCGCTTTGCTTCTTTCAAATTTAGCTTTTGCCATTTTGTAAATCCTCCTTGATTTTCTACCCTTACGGGCCCTTACTTTTTTGGACCCATACCGGGCCAAGTTTCTTAAAAAAGGCTAACCTGTATTATATTGTATTTTTCCTTTATTTTCAAGCAGATTTTACTGCGTGAACACTTTGTTTTACTAAATTAATAGCCTTTGTTTGTAATAATTTTATCCTGTACGTTTTTCGGTACTCTTTCGTATTTTTCAAAGAACATAGAGTAATTACCACGTCCCTGTGTCTTTGAACGAAGATCCGTTGCATAACCGAACATTTCGGCCAATGGAACGAAGCCTTTGATCAGTCTTCCGCCACCAAGTTCGTCCATTCCTTCAATACGTCCACGACGACCATTAATGTCACCGATAACGTCGCCCATGTAATCGTCCGGAGTAGTAACTTCGACTCTCATAATAGGCTCTAAAAGAACTGGATCTGCCTTCTGCATCGCATCCTTAAATGCAAGAGAACCTGCAACATGGAATGCCATTTCAGAAGAGTCAACTTCATGGTAAGAACCATCAAATACAGTAGCTTTGATGCCCAAAACAGGGAATCCTGCAAGAACACCAGCTTTTGCTGCTTCTTCAATACCTTCGCCAACTGCTGGGATGTATTCTTTCGGAATCGCACCACCAACAACTTCGTTAACAAACTCGAATGTTTTTTCTGCATTCGCATCCATAGGCTCGAAGCGTACTTTACAATGTCCGTACTGTCCCTTACCGCCAGACTGCTTAACATACTTGCTGTCAACTTCAACGGTTTTCGAAAACGTTTCTTTATATGCAACCTGAGGAGCACCAACATTTGCCTCAACTTTAAATTCTCTTAAAAGTCGGTCAACGATAATCTCCAGATGGAGTTCACCCATACCTGCAATGATGGTCTGTCCGGTTTCCGTATTTGTATAAGCACGGAAGGTAGGATCTTCCTCCGCAAGCTTCGCTAAAGCTTCGCTCATCTTACCCTGGCCAGCTTTGGTCTTAGGCTCGATTGCTACTTCAATAACAGGCTCCGGGAATTCCATGGATTCTAAGATTACCGGGTGTTTTTCATCACAGATGGTATCCCCAGTGGTTGTGCTCTTGAATCCAACGACAGCTGCAATATCACCAGAGTATACTTTATCCAGTTCTGCTCTGTGGTTTGCGTGCATCTGCAGAATACGTCCAGCTCTCTCTTTCTTATCTCTGGTTGCATTCAGAGTATAAGAACCGGATTCCAAGGTTCCGGAATAAACACGGATGTATGCTAATTTACCAACAAACGGGTCCGTCATGATCTTGAATGCTAAAGCTGCAAAAGGTTCTTCATCCGAGGATTCTCTTGTAACAGCATTGCCGTCCAGATCTACACCTTCAATAGAAGGAACATCTGTAGGCGCCGGCATATATTCAATAACAGCATCAAGAAGTTTCTGGACGCCCTTGTTTCTATACGCAGTTCCGCAACATACAGGAACAACGGTACATTCGCATGTACCTTTTCTTAAAGCTGCCTTTAACTCTTTTTCTGTAGGAATTTCGTCCTCTAAGAATTTCATGGTCAGCTCTTCATCCAGTTCACAGATCTTTTCGACCATTTCTGAACGATAAAGTTCGGCTTGTTCTTTCATATCATCCGGGATTTCGGTGATAGAAATATCTTCGCCTTTTTCATCATTATAAATGTAGGCCTGCATTTCAAATAAATCGATAATGCCTTTAAATGTATCTTCCTTACCGATTGGAAGTTGGATAGGTACAGCATTTTTACCCAGACGGGTTTTAATCATATCTACGGCATTATAGAAGTTCGCTCCCATGATATCCATCTTATTGATGAATGCCATTCTAGGAACGTTATATTTGTCTGCTTGCCTCCATACATTTTCTGACTGTGGCTCAACGCCGCCTTTTGCACAGAAAACACCTACAGCTCCGTCAAGCACTCTAAGAGAACGCTCAACTTCTACCGTAAAATCAACATGTCCCGGGGTATCAATGATATTGATACGATGCTCTAAAGCGCCCGGTGCCTTCTGGTTCTCTTTTTGAAGAGTCCAATGGCATGTTGTGGCTGCGGAAGTTATAGTAATACCTCTCTCCTGTTCCTGCTCCATCCAATCCATGGTAGCAGTACCTTCATGAGTGTCCCCAATCTTATAATTCACTCCGGTATAGTAAAGGATACGCTCTGTAAGTGTAGTCTTACCGGCATCGATGTGAGCCATAATACCAATATTACGAGTACGCTCCAGTGGATATTCTCTTCCTGCCAAGGTATTTCCTCCTTACTAGAATCTGTAATGTGCGAAAGCTTTGTTTGCTTCTGCCATTCTGTGCATATCTTCTTTTCTCTTAACAGATGCACCAGTTTCGTTTGCTGCATCAAGAATTTCGTTAGCTAATCTTTCTTCCATTGTTTTCTCAGATCTTGCACGTGAGAAATTGGTTAACCAACGAAGGCCTAAAGCCTGACGTCTGTTTGGAGCTACTTCGATAGGAACCTGATAGGTAGCACCACCGATTCTTCTGGCTTTAACCTCTAATGAAGGCATAACATTATTAAGTGCAGTTTCAAAAACTTCGAGAGCTGGTTTTCCTTCCTTAGCTTCGATTCTTGCAAATGCACCGTAAACGATTTTCTGTGCTACGCCCTTCTTACCATCTAACATAATGTTATTGATAAGCTTTGTTACTACTACGCTGTTGTAAAGCGGATCCGCTAAAACAGATCTTTTTGGGGTATGTCCTTTACGTGGCACGTTTCTTCCCTCCTTAACTAAAACTTTTGAAAGTTCACGTGTGACTACGTCACACTGACAGCCATTCGTGCTTCGCACTCATGTCTGCTGCCCGTCCGATGTCTTCCCCTACCAGAATGCAAACATTCTGTCCGGTTCAGCCGCCGTTCGGAACTTTCATCACAAATTAAATCATCGGTACTCACTTTTTGTGTCGGTGCCATCGGACAACTTAGAAATATTAGAATAGAATAATATGTCTGTTTGATTGTCTTTCGGCAACCATCTTCAATTGTAAGTGAAATTTTCGTTATCAGCGAACTTAAGAATTATTTTTTCTTAGGTCTCTTTGCGCCGTATTTAGAACGAGCCTGTCTACGGTCAGCAACACCAGCTGTATCAAGGGTGCCTCTGATAACATGGTATCTTGTTCCTGGTAAGTCCTTAACACGACCGCCACGAACTAATACAACGCTATGCTCCTGAAGGTTGTGGCCTTCGCCTGGGATATAGCTTGTTACTTCGATACCGTTTGAAAGACGAACTCTGGCGATTTTTCTAAGAGCTGAGTTAGGCTTCTTAGGAGTTGCTGTCTTAACTGCTGTGCAAACGCCACGCTTCTGTGGTGAAGGAGCGTCTGTTGTTCTCTTATGAAGAGAATTGAAGTTTTTCTGCAGAGCTGGTGCGTTAGACTTCTTAGCTTCTGTCTGTCTTCCTTTTCTAACTAACTGATTAAATGTTGGCATATTATTCTCCTTTCTTAGAATTATTATGCTCCTGCCTCTGATGTAAGTAAATTCGCCGGCCCCGTGCAGGAAATTTTACGCACAACGATAAATTCGCGTATCGACGCGCCCGATTATTATAGATAATCATATGGTAAAAGTCAATAACCTGTTGGAAGAAAAATTGTTGAAAATATAAGGTTTT
>JAKSRL010000154.1 GCA_024403635.1 Lachnospiraceae bacterium
TGGACTTTGAGCAGATGTTCCATACCTATGAGGAGGTAGAATAAAATGAAGAAGAGTAAAGCGATTTCTATTTTAGCCATCCTGATTCTTGTTGGTTCTTTTGTAACGTTCTACGTAACCAACTTTATCATGAGCGATATCTCCAACATGTTTTATGGTGTCCATGATGTAAACTTTATTTCCAGCATTCCGGGATTCGTTTTTTCCTGGGATTTTGTTCTGGCTGTTTTATATACCATCCGTTATTTCGGAAGAAGCCAGCATAAAAAGAAAATGACGCTGACCTATACGGTGATTCTTATGGCATTTTCTGTTGTTGGGTTTGTAGGAGCAATTCTTTCCGGCACCATGATTTATCATTCTTTTGTAAAACCGTATCCGTTCCCTGGTTATGTAATTTTAAGCCTGATTGTTCATTTCGCCTTGTTTGTATTTGCCTTCATCCTTCGCGGAACATGCAAGAAGAATATGGAAGAAGATACGGCCAAGAGAAGAATTGACGTTGGTTATATTTTATATTCTGCAGCCTGTGCCGTTGTTATTTTCTTAGCACTGAATCGTTTCGGCGCACTGATTTGGGCGGTGGTTTATGCTCAGGCTAGTACCTTGTACCTGACCTTCCCGTTCTATATTTCCCTGTTACTGCCGTTAGCATTGGTCGTTCAGATTACTCTTTACATTTTCGGTGCTTATGACAACCATCTGACAGCAGACATTGTTTATGTGGTCGTATTCCTTATTGTGAATACGATACTGGCAGCAGCAGTTTTTTATTTGGGAAGTCAGTATACGGTTTTCATTTCCGCTATTTCGCCGGCTTTGGCCTTGGAACGACTGGCAACGATGCCGCTGGACGTAATTGTTCATTTCGGCCTTATGTATATTATAGGTTTTTACTGCCTATATCTTGCTATTAAACTGAAAAAGAAACGCACAAAGAAAGCATAACTTGAATGAGATACCAGATTCGTCATGCGCTGATTCAATACGGCGCAGAAACAATAATTGAAGATACTAATTTCGAAATCCATGACCGGGAAAAAATCGCGGTGGTAGGACGAAACGGCTGTGGTAAGACAACGTTACTGAAGCTAATCGCCGGAGACATCGAAATGAGCAATTCCAGCAGCGATGAAAGCTGCGGTATTGTGATGCAGGGAAAACAGTCCATCGGCTTTTTAAAGCAGATTAGTTTCCCGGATACGGAAATATCCGTAGAAGATGAAATCAAAAAAGTATTTTCGGAAGTATTTGCCGTTCGCCGCAGAATGACAGAAATCGAGCAGAGTCTGGAATTTGCTGGTGATGATAGCGACCGCTTATTAAATGAATACAGCAACTTGCAGAAACAGAACGAGGCTCTGGAAGGGGATTCTTGCGAACGGGAAATGGAAATCATGTTCCAGAAGTTCGGCTTCAATTTAGAAGATATTAAACGTCCGATCGGAACTTTTTCCGGTGGACAGCAGACGAAAATTGCTTTTATTAAATTGCTTCTTAGCAAGCCGGACATTTTACTTTTAGATGAGCCTACCAACCATCTGGACCTGCCGACCATCGAGTGGCTGGAAGGTTATTTGAAGAATTATAAAAACGCAGTAGTCATCGTATCCCATGACCGTGCCTTCTTAGACCGAGTGACTACCGTTACTTATGAAATCGAATATCATCGCATCACTCGCTATGCAGGTAACTATTCTGCTTTTGTACGACAGAAGGAAGAAGCCCTGGCAAAGCAGGAAAAAGATTATGAAGCCCAGCAGGCAGAGATAAAACGCCTCAATGAGTGGATTGAAAAATGGAAAAATACGCCGACAAAAGTAACGGCAGCCAGATCCAAAAAGAAAGTCATCGAGCACATGGTATTGATTGAAAAGCCGAGAAAGTTTGATACGACGACCTTTAAGGCATATTTCTCTCCTTACCAGGTAAGTTACTCGGAAGTTTTGAATGTAAAGAAACTGAAAATCGGTTATGACCGGGAACTGAGCGAAGTATCTTTTAAGCTTATGCGAGGGGAACGTCTGGCCATTATCGGCGAAAATGGAAAAGGAAAATCTACTCTTCTGAAAACGATTATGGGACTGATTCCGGCTTTAGGCGGAGACTTTATTATTGGTAATAATGTGGACTTGGGATACTTCGACCAGCAGTATGCGGTAGTAAATGACGAAGATCCAAACCAGACCGTTTTAGAGAATTTCTGGGAAATGTATCCGAAGCTGACCAACAACGAAGTACGGAGTACCTTAGGCGCCTTCGCTTTTTCTCAAGAAGAAGTGGAAAAAGAACTGGGCCAGCTTTCCGGAGGCGAAAGAGTCCGTTTGGCTTTGTGTAAGATGTTTTACACCCGTCCGAACCTTTTAATTTTGGACGAGCCAACCAACCATATGGATATCTTAGGTAAGGAGTCTTTGGAGCAGATGCTGAAGACTTACACGGGAACCGTTCTTTTCGTTTCCCATGACCGTTATTTCATCGACCAGATTGCGACAGGTATTTTAGACTTCACGGATAAAGGCGTTATTCAATACAACTGTACCTATAAAGAATATTTAGAAGAACGCACGAAGAAAGAAGCATATGTTGCTTCTAAGAACGGAAATGCAAAATCTTCTGGAACAGGAAACGCATCGGCACAAAAAAGTGATACGGACCCGAACGGATTGGGAACTCCGACAACACCAGCACCGGTGAAGAACCCGGGAAAAAACCGTGCCGGCATGGAACGAAAAATCCAGAAATTAAATGAACAGCTCCAGGCCAACGACGAGCATATCGACGAGTTGAAAGAGCAGCTGGCGGATCCGGAGCTTTCTTCCGATTACGAAAAGCTGATGGAAATCCAAAAAGAAATTGAAGCGGCCGAAAGTCTTTCCGAAGACCTGCTGAACCAAATTTTGGAAACGGAAGAAGAATTAGAACAACAGGCGTAAAAAGAAGCGGAAGATGAAACTCTGTAATTTTTGGAGCATGCGGTGCTAATTTTCTGGCTTCCATTAAAGTAATAAATGTAAATTGCCTTCTCGCCGGGAAATGATGCTTTGTTGACTGCCAATATTCATTTCCGGTGTAATCTTTCACAATTGGGCCGTAAGAAATCGTTTTAGATAAGTAGTAAAGGGAAGGACATTACTGATTTTTTTCAGACAATATAAATGATAATGCAGTAATAATCACCGGCAGTGACGCTGTTCATATTGGAAGAAGTCTTAGAATGAGATTGGGCGATGAGCTGGTTGTGTGTAATAATGGGATTGAATACAATACTATAATAGAAAGTATTTCTGATGAGCAGGTTGTATGTAAAATTAAATCTTTTCAGACATCACAAACCGAGCCGAATGTTAAGCTAACATTGTTTCAGGCAATGCCCAAAAGCGACAAATTGGATTTTATTGTTCAAAAAGCCGTGGAACTTGGGGTAAGCAAAATTTGCACGGTGATTACATCAAGATGTGTTTCTCGTCCCGATAAAAAAAGTTTTGAAAAAAAGAAAAAAAGATTGCAAAAAATTGCTCTTGAGGCAGCAAAGCAGTCTGGACGTGGAATAATTCCGGAAATTTCGGATATAATTACTTTTGATGAATGTTTAAATTTGATGGGTGAACAAGATCTCAATCTTATTTGTTATGAAAAAGGTGGGATCAGCC
>JAKSRL010000155.1 GCA_024403635.1 Lachnospiraceae bacterium
GCCATCCCATCCCAGTCAACGCCCCCCTGATCATTCGCTACATCAACACCATTCTTTCTTAAGAACGCGGCCGCCTCGAACGTACGGACACCGGTGTTCTTTGCGAAATAGTTGGTATCAATCAGCATACCGGCGTACATAGCTTCTGCTTCAATTTTTTTCAGTTTCAAATCTGCTGAAATGTACTGCAGAATTTCTGCAACCATTTCACAAGCAGAGCTTGCAGTCGGTTCATGATGCAGCAACGCCAGCTCGTCTACCTTGTCCCCGCTCTGGAGGTGATGGTCGATAATAACAACGGTCTTGGTCCGGTAAATCAAATCCGGACACTCGAAATAATCTGGTTTATTCACATCCACTACTACTAACGCAGTGTTGTTATCCACATAATTTTCCGCTGCTTCCGGAGAAATGAACACTTTATCGTAGGACGGGTCTTCGTCAAAATACTGAAGCACGGTCTCTACATTGTTAGACAGGTCATTTAACACCACATAGGCATTTTTGCCCAAGGTCACAGCTGCACGGTAAATGCCGATTGCAGCGCCAAGGCTGTCGACGTCGCAGTTCTTATGACCCATAATGACAACCCGTTCCTTACTCATCAAAACTTCTCGCAAAGCGATGGCTTTGATACGTGCCTTAACGCGGCTGTTCTTTTCTACCTGTTTTGTCTTGCCGCCGTAATAGTAGATCCGCTCACCATCTCTTACTACTGCCTGGTCACCGCCTCGTCCCAGAGCCAACTCCAAAGCCATACGGGCACTTTCTGCATTCTTCGCATAATCATCGCCAACGCCGACACCGATACTTAAAGTTACGGGAATTTCCGTTCCCGTATCGATGGTCTTGACTTCGTCCAGTACGTTGAACTTATCTCGCTGGAAGTTGGAAAGATATTTCCGTTTAAACGCTACAAAATAGCGGTCTTTTTCCATCTTACGGACAATGCCGCCTACGTTTTGGAAGTAGTTGCTGACCGCCCGGTCAACCATGGCCACAACCAAGGACTTCTTTACGTCTGCGGTCTGTTCCAAGGTTTCTTCGTAGTTGTCGATATAAATCGATCCCATGACCAGTTGGTCTTCCACGCCCTTGCGGACCATGTTCACGATTTCCGTTTCATCAAACAGATAAACAGTAAATAAGAAATCTTCCTTTTTCGGAAGGATGATCAGTCGTTCTTCTAACAGGTTGTAGTCAATCGGCAGCTTCTTGATATGAAGGCGGTAATTCCGCTTGTCATATATTACAGAAACATTATGGGTAGCGCCTTCAAAGTCCAGATCTTCCGGAACCAATTCTTTAAATACATCGCAGAGATTTTCGGCATCCGGAGACTCATCGTACAATCTTCCAAAGTAATCGTTGTAGAGGATGATTTCGCCTTCCAAATCCGTTACTGCATAAGCCATTGGAAAATCTGCAATCAGTTCCCGCTCCATGCTCTCGTAGTTTCTGGCAAATTTTATAAGCCCATCCGCCAAGCGCTTATTGTTCACGCTAAAGAAAACTAAGGTTGCCGCTGCAAATGCAACAAAAACAGCCAGTGAAATCAAGGCCGCCTTGGTGTTTACAAAAAACAATCCCACGCAAAGTCCCAGAAACAAAATGCCAATTACACACAAGTAAACCACGTAGCCCTTTAGCACATATCCGATTTTTATTTTAATTCTGCCGTTTTCTTTCATGACGATTTTTCACACCATTTTCTCTAACGCCGCATTTCGTAGTCTTCGCGTCCAGCGACGTCTCTTTCTTTTATTTTTAGGTACAAAAAACACTCCCCCATTTAAGGGTGTTCTGTGATTATACTACAAAAAGAAGAATATAGAAACAAGAAAGTACTTGAGGGCTTTTCCTTGTTCAATACGGAAAATCTATCTTTTTATTTAAGTAGTTTGGAAAATGAAAAATCCAAGCTTGAGTCTTTTATTGCCTCCGCTCCGGCGGCTCACCTGAAGTGTAGAAAAAGCAAGAGCCGAAAAACCGCTATTTATATAGTGAATGACTCTCCTTCGCCCAATGTTCCCAAGGAGCAATATGTGAATAAAGCAGCAAGAGCGAAGGCTGTCCATGTTTTGAGGAAAATGCTTGCAGAGTTGCAAGTAAAAGAACTCCGTCGGAAGATCGACGTCATCCGACATCTCTTTAAGTTGCTCACTGCACCGTCTCTTGCCAATCAATTGTTACTTGATAATCCAGATCTCGCAGCCATGCTTCCAGACTCTTTATCTGACAACAAAAGCTGCTTCAATGGAAAAACGGGACCTATGAAACGCGGGAGCATCCTCTGGACATTCAAGAGGTTGACGACTTCATAAAACTCTATTTGTTGTAAGTCTGGCATCTTTTCGTGCGGTTTAGCCTGCCTATGCACACGTTTTTACTTGCTCATTTGTACGTTTCAACCGATTACACGCTTTTATCAAAAAATCGGTCGAAAATGCCATGTGTAAGGTAATTTTTACGCAAAAAACAGCTCCCTGTTCGGGAGCTGCTTTAGTTTTCCTATGAAATTAGTGAACTGAGTAAGGCATTAAAGCGATATGTCTTGCTCTCTTAACAGCTGTTGTGATTGCTCTCTGATGTTTTGCACATGTTCCGGTGATTCTTCTAGGAAGCATCTTTCCACTTTCGGATACGTATCTCTTTAAAGTATTAACATCTTTATAGTCAATCTTTGGAGCCTTGTCGCCACAGAATACACAAACTTTTTTTCTTCTACGGATGTTTGGTCTTCTTCTTGGAGCATCGCCCTTGTCTTCTTTGTTATATGCCATAATCATAACCTCCTAAATGATTCTAATTAAATGGCAAACCCTCGTCTTCTAACCCATCAGCAATGTTCATGAAGCCTTCGCCTGCAACGTCATTTATGGAAGGAGCCGGATTGCGTGGAGCCTGTTGCTGATAACCATCCTGTGGTGCTGACTGATAGTTGGAATTTGATGATGCATTCTTGCTTTCAGCAAATTCTGCATTTTCTACAACAACATCGGTGGTATAAACTTTAGTTCCATCCGGTTTCGTATAGCTGCCAGTCTGGATTCTTCCATCAACACAAATCTTGCTTCCCTGTTTGATATATCTTTCAAAAAACTCTGCAGTCTTTCCAAAAGCTACGCAAGAAATAAAATCTGCGGACTGCTGGCTGTTATCACGTTTAAAACGACGATCAACTGCTATGGTAAATCTGGCAACTGGTAATGAACCGTCCTGTGAGTATCTTATTTCGGGATCTCTCGTAAGTCGTCCCATAAGTATTACCTTATTCATAGTAACTCCTTTTTGTACGAGTGTTCAGTGCCATTAGATATTTACTCTTCGTCTTCACGAACTACCAAATATCTGATTACGCCGTCCATAATTCTGAGCTGCTGCTCCATTTCATTAGGACAATTTGCGTCATCACTCTCAAAATAAATGAAGTAATAGTAAGCTTCATTCATTTTCTGAATTTCGTAAGCCAGTCTCTTTTTACCCCAGTCATCAACTGATGTAACAGATCCTCCGAATCTTTCAACAAGACCTTTGATCTTTTCGATAAGGGCTGTACGTTCTTCATCTTCGAGTTTAGCACTAGCAACAACTGCTATTTCATATTTGCTCATGTTCTCGCACCTCCTTTTGGTCTCTG
>JAKSRL010000156.1 GCA_024403635.1 Lachnospiraceae bacterium
ATTGATTCTGTAATAAATGCCGCAAAAGAAAGAGATTCACTGATTATGCTTTCCGAAACCGATCAGATGACCCAGCTTCTTAACCGTGCTACCGGTGAGCGTAAATCTTCAGCTCTTATTTCTTCCGGAATCGGAGGTATGCTTTGCATTATCGACGTTGATAAGTTTAAGAGCGTAAATGATACTTTTGGTCACAACGTAGGTGATAAAGTACTTATTGCTATTGCAGATTGTTTAAGAAAAGCCTTCCGAGATGCGGATATTGTATTCCGTCTCGGCGGTGACGAATATGCAGCCTATGTACTTTCGGTAAAAACAAAGGAAACCGGACAGATTGTTTTGGACAGACTTTTCGAATATATCGATGATATATCCATTCCCGAATTGGGAACCCGAAAAGTTACTCTCAGTGTGGGTGCATTCATTGTCGAGGAAGACAGTAATATGATATTCGAAGATGCATATGTACTTGCAGATGCCTGTGTATACAAGAGTAAAGAAATAAACGGAAATGCGGTTCATTTCCACGAATAAAAGCAATTTACCTATATGGGAACGATATCCGTAAAGATCGTTCCCATATTTATTTTCCATAAAAAGTCAAGACCGCTCCATATTAACAGACTATAATGAGCTCATCATCGATGATTAAGTAACTTAGAAAGGAGACGAAAGGTGCAGATAGAAGAACTTATAGTTGCATTGGATTATATTGAAGATCATATATCCGGTGAAATAAGCGTACAGGACATAGCGGATAATTCCTATGTTTCATTATCTTCGCTTCAGAAAACTTTTAAATATGTGTTCAATATTTCCATAAACGATTATATAATTCGCAGACGTTTTTCCTGTGCGGCAAAAGATCTTCTCACCACCAATCAGACTATTCTTGATATTGCCCTGAAATACGGCTATTCCAATGCGGAAAGTTTTACCAGAGGCTTTAGGAAAATATGGGATATTACTCCCAGTGAATACAGAAAATCAAGAAAGTTTGCCGGTCATACACCCAAATTCTCCGTTCCCCAAAAGTTTTTAACCAGTGAGGTGACTTCTATGAGCGAAACAAAATATGATCTTACAGAACTTTATGATGTTATTCAGTTAAGAAAAAACAACGCATATGTTTGTGCGGACTTAACCAGACTTATGTGGATAAACAACAATCTCGGAATTGCGGCAGGGGATGAGGCTTTGCTTGAATTGATGCGAAGAGTCGAAGATGCCTGTGATGAAGACGATATTATTCTCCGAATCGGCGGAGACGAATTTGTTGTTTTTACAAACAGTCCCGATATGGAACATGCCAACGATATTGTTAGCAAGGTTTCCGCCAAAAATGGACAGACCGTAAAAGTCGGAGACCTGGAATTTCCTGTCAGCGTCCACATCGGTTCCTTTAAAAATCTTTATAACAAACCACTTAATGCCATGGATTTATTTGATGAAATCAGAGTGGGATTAAAGCAAATTCATCTAAATCAATAAGTTAATCTGCGAATTTCCATATGCTATTTCGCAAAGCCCTCGATAGATATATAATCGTTGCTTATGTTACCATTTTGGATATAAAAAAAGCTTTTTGATTGTAGGGGGTTACATGAAAAAACAAATTATTGCATTATTTCTTGCCGCTACTATGGTAGTGAGCGTCTCAGGATGCGGAACAGGCTCATCAGAGCCTTCCGCTCCGACTTCTTTGTCCGAGACCCAGCCTTTGGAAGAAATATCCGAACCTGTACCGGTCGTAAAAAATAACGATCCCATTAAAATTAACGATTTTTACGAATATGCTGCCGGGGAATGGATGAACTCCACAGAAGTTGGTGAATCCAATGCCTATGCATTCTACGATGACGAAACCGACAGAGAACTTGAAAATCGTGTCTACGATCTCGTGAAAGGTAAATCATCGGAAGATTTTTCCGATAATCCGGGATTGCAGAAGCTTCTTGTTTTGTCAGAGCAGCTTCGTGATGAAGAGCTTGTAAACAAAGGAATCGACCGTATGAAGAATATGTACAATACCGTGGACTCCGCCAAAAATCTTGACGAATTTTTAAAACTTATGGCAGATCCTCTTTATTGTGGTGGTTCTTTATTCTACAGAGATTATGAATATACTTCCGACGGGGATTATCTTTTAATATTCAGATCTCTTCCCTATGCTTCCACTTATAATCTGACCGGGGAAGAGGAAAACTTTCTTCAAAAAGAATTTACAAAACAGTTCATACTTATAGGTGAATCCGAAGAAAAAGCTGCCGAAAAAGCTGCTTTGGCAGTTTCACTCAATCACGAAATATTAAAAATGTATACTAACACCGGAGACCTCAATTACTGGGACGAAAACATTTATCCCACTTCCGGACACAAAGCACCTTACATCGACATAATGAAAAGCCTTGATTATCACAAAGTCGATGTTTTCGGTAACAATTATTATGCTTTCTTCGCCCTTGATGAAGATTTAAATATGCTGGATACTCTTCTTTCGGATGAAAATCTTCCTGCTCTGAAAGCGCTTTGGGAAGTAAACTTTTTTGAAGGCTTTTACGACTGCGGCTCATTTGAAATGAAAGAAAGCTGTGCAAGACTTGCCATGGGACTTTCCGGTTATGATTTGGAAAAAATTGATGATAAGGTATTCCTGGATTCTGAGGAGGAACTGATTAATTTGTCCTATTCCATTCCCGTCAGCATTGATTACGGTCATTTTGCCAAACTTTACCGGGATGCTTATTTAACTTCCGAGGATGTTTCGGAAATAGAGGAAATGACACGCCTTGCAAAAGAAAAATATATCGACATAATCAACGAATATGACTGGATATCACCAAGATTAAAGGAAAAACTTATACTTAAAATCAAAAAAATATCCGTTGATTTGGGAGAATATTCGGAATATCCCTCCTATGAGGATGTAATTATCGGCGAAGATCCGGTGGAAACCCTGCGTTCATTCCAGGCAAGCAACCGTGCTTTTAACAAGCGTTATCTGGAAGCTGAGGAAGGTCTTCCTTCGAATGATATGAATCTTTTCAGGTCAAACGGTTTATTTACCCCCGACTCAAACACTGTATTGCTTACTTTGGGTACGATATACTCTTTCACAGAGAACAGGGATGCTTCTTATGAAGCCAAACTCGGTATCTTCGGAAGTACACTTACCCATGAAATTGCTCATGCACTTGCTCCCGGCCATATTCAGAACGGTGTCAACGGCCTGTATATGGATTTTCTTTCCGATGAAG
The DNA here is from genome assembly GCA_024403635.1 of Lachnospiraceae bacterium. Taxonomy (GTDB): domain Bacteria; phylum Bacillota; class Clostridia; order Lachnospirales; family Lachnospiraceae; genus RGIG5612. Next base: position 3,258 of record JAKSRL010000156.1, read on the forward strand.
AAGCTGAAATAATCCGGAATCGATATGACGATTTCGCATCCGTTATTGACGGACTTGAAACGGAACACGGAAATAAAATAAACGGTTACAGCTGCTGTAATGAATTCTTCACGGATGTATTATCAGTAAACTGCATGCTGAGAATGCTTGAAGATATGGATGATCCCGATTATGATACCTTTTTCGTAAACTTTGCCTTAAGCAATGCAGCAAAAACAACACCCTGTTCCGAAGACTGTCTATTCAGGAACGGAAGCCACCTCTTCGGAAGAGCACGGGGCAATGCAGCACTGTACCAGTTTGATAAACTGTATGAAGGTCATGCCAGTGACGAGACCGAT
>JAKSRL010000157.1 GCA_024403635.1 Lachnospiraceae bacterium
GGAAAGAAGAGAATCCGACAGAAGAACCTGACAAGAAAGGGGAGGATCCGGAAGAAAAAACGGACGGGGAAGAGGATTATTCTGATATCAGATTAAATCGGACGATAGATGGTGAGACGGTCACTTATCTTTGTAATTCCGTAGTCGATGCTGAGAATGCAGGCGTGTCTTATTTGAAAGGTCTTTTTGAAAACTATCACATTACGGTGAAAATTGTATTCAAGAAACAGAAGCTGAAGGAGTTTAAAATCTCTGATTATGATATTTCTGACGAGGTATCTGATGGAGAATACTATGACGATATATCCTATTCAGAAACGGCCCTTTCTGCTATATATTCGAAACTTCAGAAAAATCCGAATGCAGATATAGATGCTGTATCCGGTGCAACCTGCAGTTCTACCGCTTTGATCAGAGTGTATAAAGCGGCAGCCAGGGACTATAAAGAATACCTGAAGACCCTTGAAAAAGAGAAACCGTCAGAAACACCAGATGAAAAAGCACCGGACGAAAAAGTACCGGACGAGAAAGAAGCAGACGAGAAAACGCCGGAAGAGACAAGTCCGGACGAGAAAGCACCGGACGAAAAAGCACCGGATGAAAAAGTACCGGAAGAGGAATCTGAAAATGTAAAAGCATCGGATGAGAAAGAGCATGATGAAAAAGTTTCGGATGATAAGAAATCGGGAAAAAGAATTGAGGAAAATAGGATAAAGGAAGCTCCTGTAAGTGAGGAAAGGGCGGAAGTGGAATCATGAGTCAAAGATCAAGCCGATGGATCAATTTTGTTTTGATTCTTGTAATTTTATTTTGTTATCAGGAAATTGCATTGGCAAGATCTGGTGACATATTGAGGTACCAGGCAAAGGTAGAAGAAGCCGACCGGCTTGCGAAAGAGTATGAAAGGCAGATGGCACAGGCTGAGAATGAGGCATATCTGGCGGAAATACGATACGGGGATGGAACATTTTCAGGAACAGGTCAAGGCTTTGGAGGCCTGGTGGAAATGGAGATCGTGGTAGAAAATCACGAACTTACAGAGGTAAATACGATTTCTGCGGCCAAAGAGGATGCGGCTTATTACGAGCAGGCGATCAAGGAACTGGCTCCTGCAATACTTAAGCAACAAGGCAATGATGTAGATACTGTTTCTGGCGCTACATTTTCATCAAAAGGGATTCTGGAAGCGACGGGACAGGCGATAGAGAAAGCAGAAGCAGCAAGGCCGGACGACATAGAATTAATGAAAGAAAGGGAAGAAGACTTACATGAAAACGAATAATCCAAAAGTATTACAGAGAAAGCGGAAAGAGTGGTTTCGTTTTGGAATTCAAATACTTTTCTTTTTCCTGATTCCTTCTGTTTATTCAGCGGCATTTACCGGGATTAAAAATTCTGTGGTACTGATTGGCGCTGGAAAACCGCTGGAGTTTTCTTCCTTTGTTTTCCAGCGTCTGGCAGTGCTGGGTCTGACTGTCCTGGCAGGAAGAATTTTTTGTGGCTGGGCCTGCGCCTTCGGAACATTAAATGACATTGTATATAAATTATCTCAGGAGTTTCAGCGAAAAACAAAAATCAAATTCCCGACAATAAGCAGTATGTATATGAGAGTATTACGATATGGAAAGTATCTGGTTCTGGCTGGAATAATTGCTCTTTGTTTCTTCCAAAAAGCATCGTTCATTAGTCCGAACAGTCCATGGACGGCATTTTCTGTTCTCTTATCTTTGAACCGGCAGGCTTTGCATGGATGCTTTGTTGGAATCATTATCCTGCTTTTATTACTGCCGGGAATGGCGATCAAGGAACGATTTTTCTGTCAGTGCTTTTGCCCTATGGGCGCTGTTTTTTCTATACTGCCTACGATTTCTGCATTTCAGTTAAAGAGAAAAAAAGAAAATTGTCCGTCCAGATGTGGTGCCTGTCAGAAAATATGCCCGGTAGATATTCTGATCGATACAGAGAATCCACATCAGGGTGAATGTATCCGTTGCGGTAAATGTGCTGGTATTTGCCCAAAAAACAATATCTCTAGTATAACGGTCGCAAATTAACTGGACTAAAACGCAGAATGCTTTTCCTAGAGTGCGTGTTCAAAAAACGTAGTCGTAGCGGGCTACGGCGAGGCTTTTTGAATCGTGCTATCGGGAAAGCAGGCAAGTTTTTCGGTCCAGTTAATTAAGAATCGTTATACTAGCGGTTTATGCGGTCCTCGAAATAGAGCTTTAAAAACTGGAAGAATTCTTCTACGTGGCTGTTGTCGGCTTTATTGTACTTGCAGGTGACAACGATGTCTCGATAGCAGACAGGGTCGGTGATCTCTAAGAGCTTGATCTTGGACTTGTCAATTTCGCCCCAGGAAATCTCAGGCCAGAAACCGACACCGAAGCCGGCGGCGATCATATCCTTAACCGTGTTGGAGCTCTCGCTCTCGAAGATGACATTCGGCGCAAAACCGGCATATTTACAAAACTTGTCGCAGATGTTACGAAGCTGACGGCTTCCCAGGAGGCTGATGAATTCCTCATCCGCCACATCCTTCAGGGCGATGCTGTTCTTTCCCATGAATTTTGTGGAGTCACCAGGCACTGCCAGATAGATCTTCTCGCCACAGACAAACTGGCGTCGTTCATCCACATTCTGATAAAACATCTTGGTTGTAATCTCAATATCATAAAGCTCATTCTGCTCATACTGCAAAAACTGGAAACTGATCTCAGGATGGTCTTTTTTGAATGCAATTACGGCATCTGTCACAAGAGGCGTGGCAGCGAGAACACTAAGATGTATGGTCTCATTACCAAGCTTGGACATAATTCGGAGTAATTCCGGAATCTCATCTAACTTCTCCATAATTGGTTCCAATCGTTCTTTTAAAAATGTTCCATATTCCGTTAATACGATATTACGGCCTTCTTTTTGAATCAGCGAAACACCAAGCTCTTTTTCCAGACGATGGATGGCCTGGCTGAGAGCAGGCTGAGCAATATGAAGTTTCTGTGCACTGGAAGTGATGTGGAGGGAATTGGCAACCTCCAAAAAATATCTGATCTGTGTAATTTCCATATGAATCTCCCATTAATTATTCAAATAAAAAAATTTCAAAGAAAATCTCAATAATCATTCAACAAAGAATGTTCCAAAGTAGATTTCAATAATATTTCAAAAGAATGTTCCAAAGTAATTCTCATTGATTATTCAAAAAAGTTCCCAAGTCATTCTCAATAATTATTCAAAAAAGTAACAAATTATGAAAAAACATAGGGGTTTTTCATGCTCAAATCGGTTCTGCAGGGAACCGAACGGGTTCATACATAAGAGAATGACAATGTTTTAACGAAAATACATAATACGGATGTTATGTATTCGGGACAAATGCTTATAAATCGACGCGTTAGTAGGCGTATTCGCACATTTATAATATAAAAGTTATGAATTACAAAAATATTATATATTGGAATTATTAAAAAGTAAAGAATACAATTTAAACCGTATTAGGAACATTACTTACTAAAGGAATTTT
>JAKSRL010000158.1 GCA_024403635.1 Lachnospiraceae bacterium
ACCTTCACGAGTTTACGGTTCGTAAATCATGGTGTAATATACTGATTTTAGGTGATTTCTATCGCACATATCGCCTGCATATCATGAAAAAATGATAGCTTTTGATTTTTTTAGAGCCATATAAGAGCCAATGGCTATTATGCTTTTATCATCTTATTTCAAAACTAGCGACTAATCTCTCTTATTCTTTCCACAATGCTCTCTTTCTGCATCTTATTATACAATAAAGTCGAAACCCCATATGCAATAACTACAAATACAGGAAATGCAAAAATAGCTGGCATTATTGTAAATTTTGCCGTGCAAAACCAAAATATTGAATTTATCGCTGCTATTTCAAATGGATTCATGACTAGCGATAACATAAGCGCAAACAATGCGCTACCTACGGCGTACAATAATCCTTCTATAATCAGCATCTGCTTAAGCTGTTTTCCTGTCATGCCGATTGCTTGCAAAACAGCAAATTCTTTTGCTCTTGACATGATTTCTGTCATGATTGCATTAAAGAAATTGAGGATTCCTACTAAAGCGATTATGGCGCAAAGAACACCTCCAACCATCAAAAACATATTCTTAAATTGCTCAAACTCCGCTCTCAGTGTTTCCTTGCTCTCATACATAAGGGAATTGGTGTCTCCTGCAGTAATATCGGAAAGATATGCTTCCGCCAAGGCTTCATTCGCCTCATCCGCTGTATCAAATGCAATAAACATGGGGATCACTTCCGATACCGAATCCGCCATAAATGTATCTTTGTTCAGTACCATACTGTAACCCGATCTAGTAAATCTAAATCCGATTTCATAAGGAACGCTCACATGTGCACACACTGTATATTCCGTCTCACTGATATTTTCTGTTGAAACTTGAACATATTCATAAGGCGTTGTTTCGTCTGCAGGTTCGCCGGTACGGATGTCTCTTGTACAATAATTTTCAGCATACTCCACTGAGATTGTTTCTCCTACCTTAGGATAGTAATCTCTTTCAATACTATCGGCGTCAACCCCGTCTGGCATTACAATTGCAATATATTTGCCACCGTTTTCTTTCAATGGTTCTAAGCTTCCTTCTATCAAAGTAAGCTTATCCATAAGGTATGCATCAAAACCTTCTATCTCTGAAAAATCTTTTACAAGACCATCTCTTCTGTCATGTAAATTAATTTCTGATAAGGGATCTTCCGTTCCCCACTGCTCTGCATCCACAAGCCATCCGTCCTCTTTCATCCACGCCTGAATCGGACCATTGGTCATGTATGCGCATCCAATCACACTAGGATGAACATTTTCTTTCAGTTCTTCCACCAAATCTTTTGAGATATATTCGATAGAAGCATCATATCTAAAATAGTCAGCGTTACTAAGAATAAAATCAGCGCATCTATTGTTATCCATATACTTCTTTTCATCAAATCCATTTACAAAAGCAAACAAAATATTCAGTAGCACAACGGATAATGCAAGAGAAATAATAACAACTGCTGTTTTCTTTCTGTTTCTGCCAAGATTCGATAAAGCCATCTTAAAGCTGTTAATGCTTCTGCTCTTTTTCGTTGTTTTCTTAACAGTATCTGTAAACTTTGAAGCTTCCACCGGTGAAATTTTTGCTGCCACCTTCCCAGGCTTTCTACAGGAAACAAGTACTGTGATCAAAGAAAACAATGCTGCTGCCAGAAAGATGACCGGGGAAGTTGAAAGCTTCGTAACAGATTTTCCCAAATAAGTGGATTCCATCACGATAGGAAGGATAATCGCACCTACGCCGTATCCTGCCAAAAAACCCAAAGGAATACCAGGTGCACAAAGCATTAGTGCCTGATTTCTGATGATCTTTTTTAACTGTTTTGGTGTTACACCAATTGTTTTTAACAGTCCGTAAAAACGAATATCTCCTGTTACGGAAATCTGGAAAATGTTGTAAATCACAAGATATCCAGTAAAAATGACTAATATAAGAAATGCCACAACAGCTACAATTTCTCCCGCATCCAGAGAAAAGTTGGACCCTGTATATGCCCAGCTTACGCCTATGCTTGTGTCATTCATGTCAAGGTCATCGCATACGCTTTTCAGCTTCCCCTCTATATTGAATGAGTTGGAAAGCATTACATTTAAGTCTGTTCGAAAATCGCCGGCGCCAGATGAAACCGCAAGCGCTTCCATTTTTTCTACATACTCTTTTGAAACATTGAAATAGTGCACCGGAAGAAGGGCATCATATTCAAATATACCGACAAGGGTAAATGTATCTGTTATGTTCTCCCCTTCCCCATTATTTCCGTAAAGCTTATAGGATAGGCTTATTTTCTCTCCAATTTTTCCCTCTGCCCCCAGTAATTCAAGTGCCTTCCGGTCCATGGATATTTCGTCTTCTTTTCCGGGCATATGACCTTCTGTGGGAAGTACATAGCTCCATTTTGTGCAATTTGCGTCCATGAAACTGACTTCTGCTGGTTCTTTGTGAAAGGGAACCTCATCGACATAGCCGATAATTGTACGGGCACCGATTTCTTTTATCGTCCTATGTCCCCCAATTTTTTCAATATCTTCTTCCAAAACCTCTTTAAAACAGCCATGTGCATATCCGCCTAACTGGCGTGACAAATAATTTTGATAGCTGGTATTTAAGGACAAGGCAACGGTAAATAATGCGGTGAACATAAGGGTTGTCAAAGCGATGGCAATAATGGCAATGACATTTCTTTTTTTCGCTGCCATCATGGTCTTATAGCTAAGATGTCTGATACATTTTCTATTCTTAACCTTCATCCCTACACCTCCGATGCCTTATTCACAACATGACCATCTTCGATTCTGATGATTCTATCTGCCATCTGGGCTATTTCCTCGTTATGGGTGATCATAACAATGGTCTGAGAAAATTTCTGACAGGTGACCTTAAGGAGACTTAACACATCCTGGCTGGTTTTGCTGTCCAGATTTCCCGTAGGTTCATCTGCCAGAATAATCGCGGGTCCGGAAGCCAAAGACCTTGCAATAGCGACTCTTTGCTGCTGACCACCGGAAAGCTGATTCGGTAAGGAATCCAGACGGTGTTCGATGCCAAGAATCTTTACGATCTTGTCAATGTATACTTCATCAATCTCACCACCATCAAGCTGAATCGGCAAAACAATGTTTTCGTATACATTAAGAACCGGAACAAGATTGAAGCTTTGGAACACAAATCCGATTTTTCTTCTTCTAAAAATGGTAAGCGCCTCGTCCTTCAAAGAAAAAATA
>JAKSRL010000159.1 GCA_024403635.1 Lachnospiraceae bacterium
ATCAAGATTTGACAAAAATTTCGAAATCTATTGCTGATGGCGATTTTTTCCAAATAAAAGAGCTGCAAGATGCAATCATGAATTGTAAGGAACATAATTCTAATTTACACCTTTATGGTCTTTTATCAGATGGTGGCGTTCATAGCGATATTTCTCATTTATTTGCATTGTTGGATTTTTGCAAAAAAAATGATTTTAACAGAGTATTTGTTCACTGTTTTATGGATGGAAGAGATACCTCTCCAACTTCCGGCATCGATTATGTTCAGAGACTGTTAGACCATATGTCAGAAATTGGCATTGGAAAAATAGCAACGATTATCGGACGATATTACGCTATGGACCGAGATAATCGTTGGGAACGAATTGAAAGAGCATATAGAGCGTTGACTCAGGGCGAGGGTATCCTTGAAATAGATCCGATAGAAGCGGTTAGAAAATCTTATGCTAGAGAAGTAACGGATGAATTTATTGAGCCTACGGTTCTAATGGAAAATGAAAATCCGGTGGCAGTAATCAAAAATAATGATTCGATTATTTTCTATAATTTCCGTCCAGATCGTGCTAGAGAAATTACCAGAACTTTTTGCGAGGATGAATTTCATGGATTTGAACGTGACCAGCGCATAAAAACCTTTTATGTTTGTTTTACCGAATATGATAATACAATCAAAAATAAACTGGTTGTTTTCAAAGAAGAAGAAATCACCAATACTTTTGGAAAATATATTTCGAGCAAAGGCTTGAAGCAGGCAAGAATTGCGGAAACCGAAAAGTATGCTCATGTTACATTTTTCTTTAATGGAGGCATTGAGGCTCCCGAACCAGGAGAAGACCGATTCCTGATTCCTTCTCCGAAGGTTGCCACTTATGATTTGCAACCGGAAATGAGTGCTCCAGAAGTATGCGAAACGCTGATTGATAAAATAAAATCAAGAAAATATGACTGCATCATCATAAATTTTGCAAATCCGGATATGGTTGGCCATACAGGAGTTTTTGAGGCAGTCGTAAAAGCCTTAGAGGTGGTCGACGATTGCGTAAAGAAAACAGTGGAAGCAATTAAAGAAGTGGACGGTGTGATGTTCCTCTGCGCAGATCATGGCAATTCGGAAGAATTAATTAATTTAGAAACAGGGGAACCCTGGACGGCTCATACGACAAATCCGGTTCCGTTTGTATTAATTAACGGACCAGAAGGAAAAATCTTACGAAAAGGCGGAAAGTTATGTGATATTGCACCGACCTTATTGGAAATTTTGGGGCTGGAGAAGCCGGAAGAAATGACAGGACAGAGTTTACTTATTTAGATTACTGGAGGTTATATTTTGGATAATCAAAGAAATACCAATAGAAACAGAACGACAGCATCAAATTCTGTGAATAGACGCAGAATGAGTGAGGCACAAAAGGCGAAAAAGAAAAAGGAAGCAAGACTAATCCGTATTCTGACTTATCTTGTGATTACGATTCTAATTGCAGTAATCGTTTTGATTGTTGTTTCCTGTAATCGTAAGAAGAACAATAATGATATAGTTGATCCATCGAATCCGGAAACTATTGTAGAAACTGAAACCAAGCCAACCCGTTCGGAAGTTGAATTAGTTGCAGTTGGCGATGTTCTGATGCATACGCCATTACTGAATTATGCAGATAATGGTGATGGAACCTATGATTTCAACAGCATTTTTGATGTTATGCGGGATGATATTTCCAGAGCCGATATTGCTGTATGTAATCAGGAAACTCCGGTTGATCCAACTTGTGACCCAGATGGTGGTATACATTTTATTTTCAATACTCCTCCGGAAATTGTGGATGCAGAAATTAATGCCGGATTTGATATTGCAACGCAGTGCTCCAACCATACCTACGATATGGGTTGGGATGGTATTTTGCATACGGTTGATTATTGGAAGTCAAAATCAGACAAAATTAAGATGATTGGTGCCAACGCTTCTCAGGAAGAGCGAGATACGATTTTTACCTATAACAAGAACGGCATTACTTTTGCAATGTTGAATTATACCTACGGCTTAAATGGCTTTGAACTTCCGGAAGATATGCCGTATCTGGTTACGATTATAGACGATTACAACTACGATTTAATCAAATCTGATATTTCTCGTGCGAAAGAATTGGCAGATTTTGTTATCGTATTTCCACATTGGGGATCGGAAGATGTTGTTGGAAATACCACAGATTTTCAGGATTATTGGGCAAAAGTATTTACCGAAGCTGGAGCAGACTTGATTATTGGTACTCATCCACATGTTTGTGAAAGAATCGATTGGGTAACTGCAGATAATGGTAACAAAGCCCTTTGCTATTATTCCATTGGAAATTATGCTTCAAACCAGCAGGAAACTCCGGAAGTATTAGGCGGAATGGCAAAAGTTAAAATTGTAAAAGAAAATGGTAAGACGTATATTGACGAAAGCGCAACGGGAGTTGTGCCAGTGGTAACTCATAATGAGAACTTAGGTGGTTTTACCGACAGAGTAGTATGTTATAAGCTTTCGGATTATACCGAAGACCTGGCTTATGAACATGATATTTATGTGAACGGAAGAGATAATTTCTCTCTGGAGCGCTTACATGAACTTGCTGACGAAATCTTTGGAAAATGGATAATTAGTTATTAATATGAGTACACAAAAGAAAAACGGAAAAAGAAATATGAATCATCGGCCGAAAAGTAAGGCCTATAAAAAGAAACAAAGAGAAAGACTGCTGATTCGGCTGATAACATATATTATTGTTGCGGCTATGATTGTAACCTTTATTTTATCTGCAGTTTCCTGCAACAAGAAAAAACGACCAGAAACAGATAACCAAGAAACTACAATGGAAGAATCTGCTGCCAGTGATATGGTGAAATTGGTTGCTGTTGGAGACATTATTGGACATGATACGATTTTGAATCTGGCAAAAACCGATAATGGCTATGATTTTTCCAGTTTGTTTGCTTTATTAAAAGATGATATTTTATCTGTTGACTTGGCGATTGCAAATGTAGAAACTCCTTTGGGCGGTGGTCCTTATACGGGATATCCGTCTTTTAATACGCCGGATGAAATGGGTTTAGCTGTTATTGATGCGGGGTTTGATGTAGCTCTTCAAGCATCCAATCATTCTATGGATTCTGGTTCTAATGGGGTTCACCATTCTATTAATTTCTGGA
>JAKSRL010000016.1 GCA_024403635.1 Lachnospiraceae bacterium
GTATACTTACCGAGAAAGGACGGGAATCGTATGATGAATCAAACGTTATTGGAAGAATTAAAACAATATATTGCAGAAAATTGGGAAGAGGAGATTTTTCTCTTGGACGAAAAAGAACCGCCCCATCCGTTCCTCAAACCGAAACCTCATATGCTCTTTGGGGCATATGCAAAGCAGTCGATACAGAAAAATGAAGTGCAACTAGAAGCAAACACCTGTGAAAGTGAAATCCCTATGGAACTGAACGAGAGCTTTTCGGAAATGCTTTTAAGGAAAATCGATGAAAGCGGAAAAAAAGACTCTGAGATATATAAATTGGCAAATGTCAGCAAACAGGTTTTTTCCAACATCCGCAGCAGTTATCATTATGTTCCTTCGAAGACCACAGCCCTGGCTTTTGCAGTAGCCTTAAAGATGAATCTGGAAGAAACGAAAGAACTTTTAGAGCGTGCTGGATACGCCCTTTCTCATAGCTATAAATTGGATGTAATTGTAGAATACTTCATTAAAAATCAGAAATATGACATCGATGAAATCAATGCCGCACTCTATGAATTTGACCAAAAACTTTTGGGTGGGAAATAATAATATTCGTTGATGATTGAATTATAAAGTTTCTATACATTTTTGGTAAAAATGTTATAATATTATGCATACGGGGATAAATTTATTACATAAAAAACAAATTATTAAAAGGAGAAGGATATTATGAAGTTAACACCAAAAGAGAATTATTTAATGCTCGGACGTGGCGAAATGCCAGAGTATGTTCCTTTCTATACCATGATGGGAACGGAATTTAACGGAGAAGCTTGCGTTAAAACTTTATCACCAGCAGTTTTTGATGATAATCATTTCCAGCCAGGCGGATATGATATGTGGGGCGTTCGCTATGCTGCAGATGAAAATACAGGTGCTACGCTTCCAGAACCGAATAACTTCTTACTGGAAGACATTAATGATTGGGAAAAGGTTATTAAATTCCCGAACAGACATGAAGAATATGATCTGGAAATGATGTACAAAAAGGATCTGGAAAGAACCGGCATCGATAGAAATAAATCCGCCACAATCGCTCATTGTGGATTCATGCCATTCCAGCAGTTAGTTGCCTTAATGGGATTTACCGAGGGCCTTTGCTCCTTGGCAACCGATCCTGACGTTGTTAAAGATATGTTAAATGCTATGGTAGATTGGATTGAGCCTGTTATGTATCGTATTATTGATGCTTACAAACCAGATATCTGGTACATGTTAGATGATACTGCTGCAAAACATACACCATTCTTCTCATTAGATACCTATCGCGATATTTTTGTTCCAATTTACAGAAGATTAGCGAAACCAGCTGTTGAAAGAGGCATTCCTATTCAGTTCCATAACTGCGGAAAATGTGAAATCTTCGTAGAAGATATGATTGATTTTGGTGTTAAGTATTGGGATCCAGCACAGGAAATGAACGACCTGTTAGGAATCAAAGAAAAATACAAAGGAAAAATCTGCTTAGTAGGATGCTGGGATTGGGATTCTAAGATGCCGAAAGGATGGCCGGATGGATACGATGAAGAAGAACTTCGTCAGGGCGTAAGAGATTCTATCGATAAATACGGAAAAGACGGTGGATATTCCTTCTCCGGTGGTATTCCGGGAAAAGATGAAGCTTCGAAAAAAGCAAACAAGATTGTTCGTGAAGAAGCTCATTACTATGGACATAGATTCTATGGCGATACAGATTTTGAATAAAATTTAGTTGAGGATTATTAAATGAAATATACAGATTATCAGGGAGAAAAAATTTCCCGTTTGGGCTTTGGCCTTATGAGACTTCCGGTTATTGATGATGACCAGTCGAAAATTGATTATGACAAAGTAGAAGAAATGGTTCTTTATGCAGTGAAGCATGGCGTAAACTATTTCGATACTGCTTATGTATATCATAATGGTTTTTCAGAGAAGGTTCTTGGCCAGATTATGGAAAACAATAACTTGAGAAATAAGATGAACGTTGCTACCAAAATGTTCACTTTCGGTATTGAATCGCCTGACTTTGACCCTAAAAAAATGTTAGATGAACAGTTGGAACGGTTAAAAACCGACCATATCGATTTCTATCTGCTTCATGGACTGAGCTCCAGATCTTGGGGAACGCTTCGTGATAAGCTTAACATTTGTAAATATCTTCAGGATATGAAACGTCAGGGCGCAATTCGTCATATTGGTTTTTCTTTCCATGACGATTTTGAAATGTTCAAGACCATTTTAGATGACTTTGACGAGTGGGAATTTGCTCAGATTCAGTATAATTATATTGACCACGAAATCCAGGCTGGTGACAAAGGAATTGCTTACGCAATCGAAAAAGGCGTTCCGCTTGCTATTATGGAGCCGTTAAAGGGCGGTATGGTTACATTCCCGGACTATCCGGAAATCGATGCTGTTAAGGAAAAATATGGTCTCGGAGATATGAGCAGCGTAGAGTTAGGTTTCGATTATGTTTATGATAAACCAGGCCTCCTTACTGTTTTAAGTGGTATGGGAACTCTGGATATGGTAAAAGATAATATCGAAATTGCTGACAGAAGCAGTGAAGGAATGTTTACTCCGGAAATGCAGAGCTGCGTGGAGGAAATCTGCCAGATTCTGGAAAAGACAGAGAATATTCCTTGTACTTCCTGCCGTTATTGTGTAGCTGGCTGTCCTCAGAACATTGCGATTCCTACCGCATTCAGTCTTTATAATGCTGGAAAGAAATTCCGTAACCCAGCTTCCCAGAAGAGAAATTATGACAGATCTTGCGCAAACATCAGCGATTGCATTGAGTGTGGTGCTTGTATGGATATTTGCCCACAGCATCTGGAAATTCCAGCTCTTTTGAAGGAAGTAAAGAACTATCTTGGATAAAAAATTAACATAACATAGAGGAGGATTTTATTATATGAACGGTTTACAGAAAAAACCTGCATACAGTAAAAGAGAATTACTGACTGTGGATACAAAACCTGGCTTTTTCGGCTCTGGTGACATTCCACTTATGGACACTCCTGTTTCCTACAGAGAAAACATGAATGCTCATTACTTCGACAAAGACCCTTGGTTCACAGCTTCTATCCGTGATACTACAAGCCTTCAGCTGAAAGATTACAACGAGAATCTTTCCAGACCTCATGGCCATGACGCAGTTGACTTCTTCGGCGTTCCATGGAAATGGGTTGAGAGTGCTGGCGGTTCTATCACTCCTGGCGGAAATCCTACATTTACCGATGCCAACGAGTGGAGAGACAAAATATCTATTCCTGATGTTGACAAATGGGATTGGGAAGCAGCTGCAAAAGATTACAAGATGGACCCTAGATTCTCCAGAATCTTTACTTTCTTAAACGGCTTCTGGTTTGAGAGACTGATTTCTCTCATGGACTTTGAAAATGCTGCTATGGCCCTGATTGATCCAGATCAGCAGGATGCTGTAAAAGATCTGTTTGGCGAAATGACAAACATGGGTATCAAATTAGTTGATAAGATTTGCGAATACTTCCCTGGAATCGATGGCTTCACCGTACATGATGACTGGGGTGCACAGAAAGCTCCTTTCTTCGCAGAGAGCACTGCTTATGAAATGTTCTTCCCATTCATGAAAGATTTTGTAGATCATATTCATAGCAAAGGCAGATATATTACAATCCATTCTTGCGGCAAGATTGAAGACAGAGTTCACATCTTCGTAGAAGCTGGTATTGATGGATGGGAAATGATGAATATCAATGATGTTCGAAAACTCTACACAGAGTTTGGTGATAAGCTTTGCTTCCAGGCATGGCCTCATCCTTTTGATGTAAACGATGATGCAGCAGCAGTAGAAGCAGCTAGAGAATTCTTTGATTTCTTCTGCAAACCTGGAAAACCATCCTTACTGGGCATGGGATTCAGAGAAGCATTAGACTGCAGAGTATTCCGCGAGGAATTATACGAATACTCAAGAAAGAAATATCTTGGCCTGTAATTATTAAAGATTCAGTCAGATTATTAATGGATGAAAAGGACCGGGAAATTCCCGGTCCTTTGAAAAAAGAAATGATTTCTTTTAACGATTATTGCCGGAAGATTTTTGGCGAAAAAATATATAAGATTAGCTTAAATGCCGGGTTCTCCTGTCCGAATCGAGATGGGACGAAGGGGAGCCGTGGCTGTATTTTCTGCTCAGAGGGAGGGAGTGGCGATTTTGCACAATCTCTTTGTATTTCAGTCAGTGAGCAAATCGAACAGGCGAAACAACAGGTTGCCGACAAATATCAAGGGACCCGTTATATTGCTTATTTTCAGGCTTTCACGAATACCTATGGAGAACCAAAACGGCTTCGGGAAATATTTCTTCCGATAGCAGAAAGGGACGATATTGTAGCGATTGATATTGCCACCCGTCCGGATTGTTTAGGGGAAGAGGTATTGGAGGTTTTAAAAGAGATAAAAGAGAAAAAGCCAGTCATTGTGGAACTGGGCCTTCAGACCATTCATGAGAAAACCATAAACTATATTCGTCGTGCTTATGAAAATCGGGAGTATGAGGAGGCGGTTGTCAAGCTGAATGATTTGGAAATTCATATCGTTACTCATGTGATTTTGGGCCTTCCGGGAGAAACGAAAGAAGATATGGTGGAAACGGTAAAATATGTGGTACAACATAAAAGCTCTGGAATTAAGCTTCAGTTGTTGCATGTGTTAAAAGGAACGGATCTGGCAGTAGACTATGAGGCAGGAATGTTCGAAGTGCTGAGTTTGGATGCGTATATGGACATTTTAAAAGCTTGTGTAGCGGAAATTCCGGAAGAAATGGTAGTCCATCGGTTAACAGGCGATGGACCAAAAAAACTTCTGGTAGCGCCTTTATGGAGCGGCGATAAAAAGAGAGTACTGAATCGGATAAATAAAGAAATCTGGAAAAAATAAAAAGCGGCGATTTTCTCGCCGCTTTTGTTATGAAAACTATTTTTATTTATTGCTGGATGTTTTTCTTATTTTTCTTTTTGCTTACATTTTTCTTAATGATAAGGACTACAACCACTACGATAGCTGCGATGATGAGAAGCCAAATCCAGCTAGATGCCAGCCATACAAGGAGGTTCTCTACGAACCAACCGAAACCTTCCAGACCGTCCTTGAAAGAATTGGAAATTCTCTGACCGAAGGTCAAAGGCTGATTTACAGAAGAGTCTCTATAAACTTCTCTTAAATCAATACTTATTGTCGCAGAGTCAACTAAGGAATCGTACTGTTTTAATGTTCCGGTATAGCTATCAATCAGCAGTTCTGTATCGGAAATCTCTCGCTCTAGTTCGATAATATCTTCCATAGTTGCGGCCTGAGCTAGAAGTTCCTGTAACCGTTTCAGTTTCGTTTTTGCGGTTTCTAAACGGGACTCTGTATCATAATAGTATTCGGAAACGTCTTCTGCACTCTTATGGCTGTTCTTAACGGTACATAAGGAACCCGCATGCTCTAAAAACTCATTCAGACGTTTTGCAGGAATGCGAATGGTGTAAGAACCATATCGGTAATCGGAGGAATTGCTGTTTATTTCTGCCCATTCAAAATATCCGCCCATCGAATTTACTAAAAGCTCTAAATCGGAAGATACTTTTTCAAATTCCTTGGTTTCCAAACTAAGATAAGCAGAATAGATGATTTTGTTATTCGCAATGGCTTCTGGAATACCTTCTATATCTCCGGAGATATCTTCTTTGTAATTTGCAGCGCCTCCGGCTGCGAAGTAGCTTTCTTCCGCATCGGTGTCTTCGTAAGTAACCGGAGCGTACTCATTTGAATACTCATAAGCCGCATCTTTTTTGGCACCACCCATAGACAGACTGGCTGTAATGGCTACCAGGCCGATTCCGGCTACCAATACAGCACAAGCTGCAATGGCAATCGCTCTCCAAACTCTCAGTCCCTTCGGGGCTTTTTTGCTTTCTTTTTCGTTTTCGAAAACGATCGTGTCCGTTGAAGCCTTTGTTTGATAAGTGGCTGCTTCTTCCACGTATTTGTCATTAATATTATTTAAAGCATTTGAAAATTGTTCTGTTTTCATACGATGTAATCCCTTTCTGTAAGATAACCCTTAAGTTTATTGCGTAGACGGGTAAGGCGAACAGATACATTCTTTTCTGTCAGACCGGTCAGTTCTGATATTCCTGCATAGGAATCGGAAAAGTAATACCTACGCATGAAAATAACACGGTCTTTTTGATCTAATGTATTGAGGAATTGCTCAATGGTTTCTGTCAATTGGTTGGATTCAATTTCACTTTCCACATCTTTCATGGAGGTTAAAGTTTCTTCCAGTTCTTCAAGAGCCACGTCATAGATGCTGTTTCGCTTAGAGGCAGTATTGTAGTTGTATCGCTTACAGGCTATGTTACGGGCAATCTTGCATACATAAGAAACCAATGATTCGGGATGATTTGGAGGAATGCTGTTCCAAACCCCCAGGTAGGTGTCGTTGACGCATTCTTCCGCGTCGGAATTATTATTTAAGATATTTTGGGCGATTGTATGACAGAGCTTTCCGTATTTTTCCGACAGCTCTTGAATCGCTTTCTCTGACCGTTCAAACAATAAATCGATTATTTTTTTATCGTCCATGATTCCACCTTTCCGCCTCGATTATATACTACGGATTTGAAAGGGAAAACTACACAAGTCTGAATATTTTATGAATTTTTTTTTAAGGCGGTATGGTATAATTATAAATAATAATCTGAACATCTGCAAAACCGAAAGGAGCAGGTTATGGCAAACAAAGTTGGCAAACTAATCAAGCAGGCTCGCACAGAAGCAGGTCTTACACAGGAACAATTAGCGCGCAAAGTAAAAGGTGTGGACGCATCCGACATCAGCAAGGCGGAAAGAGGACAGCTGAAACTGACCAATGACCAGTTGAAACAGATTGCAAAAGCTACAGGCGTAACCCAAAAATCATTAATTGAAGCAGCTGCTTCCAGCTCATACAGCAGCAGTTCTTCCAGCTCCTCAAAGCCATCCAGCAGCTCTTCTTCCAGTTCCTCTTCCTCGAAGACTTCGATGAAATTAACGGCAACGGAAAAACGTTTGGTGGAATTGTACCGAAAAGCAGATTCTGATAAGAAGAAACAGGCGATGTCTGTATTAAAGGGAACGGATGTAGCCGATGCAGTAGGAGACTTTCTCGGTTCTGCCATCGATTCTCTTTTTAAGAAATAAAGTCGGTTGGCTCTGAAATCTATCGGAAAAGGGTAAACTATTTTATAGACATTCCTTTTCTACAATGTTAAAATACATGCATTGTTGATTTTAGGAGGAATTTTTATGGAAGAAAAACGCGAAAGCCTCGGCAGCCGGCTAGGATTTCTTTTGCTCTCCGCCGGATGCGCGATTGGACTTGGTAATGTATGGGGATTCCCGTACAAAGTAGGTCATAATGGCGGCGGTGCATTCGTATTTGTTTATATCATTTGCGTATTGCTGCTTGGTGTTCCGATTATGACGGCAGAATTTGCTATGGGACGTGCATCACGCAAGAGTCCTGTTACTATGTATCGGCCTCTTCTTAAAAACGAAAAGAGCCCGTTTCATCTGCAAGGATGGCTTAGTTTAGCAGGAAACTTTTTCCTGATGATGTTCTATACCACCATCGCAGGTTACTTCTTCCATTATTTAATTGGATTTATTTCCGGGAATATGGAACATCTGACCTGGGGGGAAACGATTTCCAATACCGGCGTCAATGTAGGATTTATGGCTCTGGTTGTTGTCCTTGGTTTTGTAATTCTTTCTTTTGATATTCAGAAAGGATTGGAAAAGATTACGAAATGGATGATGCTTGCTCTGTTTGCCCTGATGATTGTATTGGCAATTCACAGCTGCACTCTTTCTGGATTTGGCGAGGGCATCGGTTTCTATCTGAAACCAGATTTTTCTTTAATTACACCTAGCGTAATTATTGCAGCTATGTGTCAGGCGTTCTTCAGTCTGTCTCTTGGTATGGGCTCCATGGCGATTTTCGGAAGTTATACAAATAAGAACCGGTCTCTCCTTGGAGAAGCTGTAAATGTTTGTGCGTTAGATACCATGGTTGCTTTGCTGGCTGGATTCATCATTTTCCCAGCTTGCTTCACCTTTAACATTAATCCGGATGCAGGCCCTCCACTTTTGTTTACTACAATGGTAACTGTATTCCAGAATATGAGTGGCGGACGTATTTGGGGATCTCTCTTCTTCGTCTTTATGGTTTTCGCAGCTATGAGTACTGTAGTAGCGGTATTTGAAAATATTCTTGCGATGATGAGAGAATTAACTGGATGGAGCCGTAGAAAAGGCTGTGTAATCTGTTGCGCTTTATTGCTGGTATTATGTATGCCTATGGCTCTTACCGGAAACGTACTTGCTAATGTTCATCCTCTTGGCGGTGGATCCGGTTTCCTGGATTTGTGGGATTTCCTGGTAGAAACCGTTATTCAGCCACTTGGTTCCGTTTTATTCTTAATAGTTTGCTGTAGTGATAAGTTATGGGGCTGGGATAAATTTGAATTAGAGGCAAATACTGGTAAAGGCTTGAAAGTTAAATCTTGGATGAAAGTCTTCTTCAAGTATGTAACTCCAATTATCGTATTCGCTCTTTGGATTTATGGCCTGGTAACCTTTTTCTAAAAAGAATGGAATAAGAATAGATAAAAATAAAATGTCCCCGATGAATGTAAGATTACATTTGTCGTGGACTTATTTTATATTATATTTTTCGTTCGTTTGCTTTGTCAGTTCTTCGATTCGAAGTTGAAATTCTCGGGAGGAGACGAGTTTACAACCTTGTCCTCGTGTGATGACTTGCTCTGCACCATCGGAGGTTACAACTACGATTTTCTTCTTTTTTCCCAGGTCGTTGGTAAACCGTTCGATATATTGGTCGGCAGTTTCATCTTCTCGGGTGTAGATAATCTGAACATCCAGAAAACGGTTGTTTTCGATTACATGGCCTTTGACCCGGTAAGCATCAAAAACAGCAATAACTTCTGCTTTCGTCATGGATTTAAATTTACTTAAGGTGTCCAGCAGAGAATCTCTAGCGGCATCGATATTTTCTTTGGCCAATTCGTTTAATTCTTTCCAAGCAAAAATAACATTATATCCGTCGACCACCACATAGTCGGCGTCTTCCATAGGAAATGGAGCAGTAATAGGTACTTTTGGCGCAGATATCTCTATCTTCTTGCCTCCAAAAGATTTCTTCCAATTATTTCCCTGAGATTTATCTTTTGCATTGGAACGGGAAAATTTATTAATAATCGCGTTGATTTCTTCTGTGCCTAAAGGCGTGTCAGAAACCGTTCTGCTGCTTTTGGTTACATCAAGATCATCCCCGGAACGAACTCGAACAGAACCGTCAAAGGATAAATGCATATGATTGTAAACATCATCATACGGCACAATTACGCCAGCACCATGGGAACAGAAGACAGAGTCTGGAGTATTTCTCAGATCTCTTAACGGGTCATAAGCTTTTTCCGCCATGACTTCTTCAGGATTATGGCACGGACCATAGCCATCTACCATAAAACTGATTGTTCCTAAACCTTTGGTATAGGAGGTTAGTACTTTCGGATAATCCTTTATAGCTGCAACTGGTCCTCGGCCATTGATGATGGAAGTTCCTTTTTCTACGTTCATATCTGGCATGGAGAATTCTGCATTCATCTTGCCCAAATCCGTCAAAGCACGGCCCACATTTTCCGAAGGAACTTCGATAGTGAATTTGTAGAATGGCTCTAGAATACAGCTTTCTGCCATCATAAGCCCCTGACGGACAGCACGATAGGTAGCCTGACGGAAGTCGCCTCCTTCTGTATGCTTCAGGTGGGCTCTTCCATTAATTAAAACGATTTTCATGTCCGTAATCGGCGCACCGATTAAAACGCCACGATGCTGACGCTCGGATAAATGCGTCAAAATCAGACGCTGCCAGTTCTTGGCCAGATAGTCGGTCTTTGCCTGAGTTTCAAAAATCAAACCGCTTCCTAACGGCAAAGGTTCCATTAAGAGATGGACTTCGGCATAATGACGTAACGGTTCAAAGTGGCCGACACCGATAGTAGGTTTCGTTAAGGTCTCTTTATACATTACAGAGCCGGAATCAAAGGCCACATCCAAGTTGAATTTATCTTTTAACAGGGATTTTAATATTTCTAGCTGGACTTCTCCCATAACGCAGACGGATATTTCATTTTTGTCTTCGTCCCAACGAATGGAAAGCTCCGGATTTTCTTCTTCTAACGAGCGAAAATAAGGTAGAGCAGAGACTGCATCTACATTGCTTAAAATTCTTACGCGGTAATCTAAAATTGGCATCAACAAAGGCAAAGAAATTTCGGACTCACAGCCGTAGCCTTGCCCGGAAAAACTTTCTTTTAGACCAGTTAAGGCACAGATATCCCCAGCGGAAACTTTTTCAGCTAGCTGGTATTTATTCCCGGAATAGAGACGAATCTGGTTGATTTTGGAGGAATCCTCTCCGTCTGGAAGTAATGTTTTCGTATTCAAAACTCCCTGAGTGACTTTTATGAAAGTCAGACGGCTGCCGTCATCTGCATGATCAATCTTATAAACCCTGGCCCCAAATTCTTCGTTTGTCAATTCTTCTGGGTAAAAATCCATCGTATATTTATCGAAACCGAATAAGAATTCATCGATGCCTTGAATCTGAAGAGCGGAGCCGAAATAACATGGAAAAATCTGACGATTGGCAATCAGGGCTGAAATGGTTTCATCGGTCAATGTACCCTTAGATAAAAATTCTTCCATAGCGTCTTCCGAACTCATGGCTACACGGTCAAAGAATTCATCGCTTCCGTCATCCGAGAAATCTACGGCCAAATCGGAAGATAATTCCCGGATTTCTTTTAACAGGACGGCTTTATCCGCGCGTTCTTGATCCATTTTGTTAAAGAAAATAAAGGTTGGAATATTGTATTCGGAAAGAAGACGCCAGATGGTCTGGGTTTGTCCTTTCACGCCATCCGCAGCACTGATTAATAGAACGGCATAATCCAGCACCTGAAGAGAACGCTCCATCTCAGAAGAAAAGTCGGCATGGCCTGGCGTATCAATCATATTAAAGATTGTTTGACCATATTGAAAGGTGGTCTGTTTATTGTAGATGGTAATTCCACGGGCGCGCTCTAGTTGATTATTGTCAAAAAAGGAGGCTCCTTTATCGACTCGGCCGAAACTACGTATTACACCGGTACGGAAAAGGACCGCTTCGGATAAAGTGGTCTTTCCTGAGTCAACATGTGCAATTATTCCCATAGTTATTTTTTTCATACGTACTTACGAATCGTTATATTTAAACGGCCCTTTCGGCTTTCCGAATTTATTCCGTCATAGATATATTTACCAAACCCGCGGACTGTGATTTCATCTCCTGCTTTTAAAGATTTTCCGGAGTTTTCTGCCAACCGTCCGTTGACGAACACTTTTTGGTCAGCTAAAAGAGATTTTGCTTGTTCCCGTTTTTGGCCAATAATGGCGCTTAAAATCAAATCCAGACGTTCGGACGCCAGATTTGCGGAGATGGTCTGGAACTTTATTTCTAACTCCGGGATTTCTCCGACCACTTCGGTACAAACAACGGCTGTGTGACGCACAGAAGACAAATTTTCGGTAATAAAGCTGACTGCACTGTCTAAAACATATACCCAGGCCTGATGATCTCGGATAATAATGTCGCCTGTCAGCCCCCGGTCAATTCCCAAGGCCATCAAAGAACCTAAATAGTCCCTATGAGAAAGATCTTCTGCAAATTTAGCAGCTTTCGGAGCGATATGGAGAATCCGGACTGGAGAAGGAATTGGATAGCCAATGTTATCTTCAGAACCGAAAATAATCAGTTTTCGAAGGCAGGAACTAGCTCCTCCCCATAATTGATAGCCGACCGAAGAAAAATTATTGCTGTTTTTTAAAAAATAATCCTGCTCTAAAGGAGATAGAAAGTTGGTATAGGTATAGATCTGGCGGGACAAGGACATGTCTGCCAGGTCATAAATCCTTTTTATTAGAAATTCCTTCTCCTTATCTGCGTTCATAGAACTAATTTTGGGTATAAAAAAGAGTAATGTCAATATAAAAAAACGCATATTTGGAAAAAATCCCTCCACTTTCCCCCCACAATTCTAAAAAGTCCAAAAAACCTATATTTTTCAAGGTTTTTTCACAAATTTTTTTTGAAAAAATACGAAAAAACAGTTGATTTTTTCTATGTATAATAGTAAAATCACCATAAAAGTAGAGAAAAGTGGTACTTAGTGGAGCAAAGTGGGAAATACTCCGAGCCGGCAACTTTTTTGAATTTATTTACCTTTTGCGATTGCTCAAGAGTAAAGGGCACGGCGCTCCTTAAGTTATATACAATGCGTGATTCACGCTTAAGTATAAATTTGACAAAAATGTCGCTGGGAGGTAACAGGTGAGCACTATGTTGATGGGTGAATACAACCATTCCATAGATGCCAAGGGCAGAATAATCATTCCTTCGAAATTCAGGGAATTATTGGGTGAAAATTTCGTGGTTACGAAGGGTTTAGACGGCTGCTTATGGGTTTTTCCAAACGAAGAATGGGATGATTTCGCAGGAAAGCTCCGCAGCCTGCCTGTTGCCAATAAAGACGCAAGAAAGTTCGTAAGACATTTTATGGCAGGAGCCATGAACGCAGAACTGGATAAGCAAGGAAGAATTTTACTGCCGCAGAACTTAAGAGAATATGCGGAATTAGATAAAGACGTAACAATGGTAGGTATTGGCTCAAGAATTGAAATTTGGGACAAGAAAGCCTGGGAAAAAGGAACTACCTACGACAACATGGATGATATCGCAGAACATATGGGAGATTGGGGATTTGGAATTTAAACACGAATCGGTACTTCTTACAGAAACCATTGAAAGTTTAAATATAAATCCCGAAGGAATCTATGTAGATGGTACTTTAGGCGGCGGTGGCCATTCTTATCACATCGCCGAACAGCTTACCACCGGACGCCTGATTGGTATCGATCAGGATGCGGAAGCCTTACAGGCAGCAGGAAGTAGACTTTCTCCCTTCTCAGATAAAGTTTCCTTGATAAAAAATAATTTTGTGAATATTCAGAGCGTCTTAGATTCTTTGAATATTAATGGGGTAGACGGAATACTCCTTGATATCGGTGTTTCTTCTTACCAGATTGACAATCCGGAAAGAGGTTTTTCCTACCGGGAAGATGCAGCTCTGGACATGAGAATGGATCAGGAACGCCCGATATCTGCCAGAGACATTGTGAATACATATTCCAAAGAAGACCTGGCAAGAATTATCCGGGATTATGGCGAAGACAACTTCGCAAATAATATTGCAAAGCACATTGTAAATGAAAGAGCGAAAGAAGAAATCGTTACGACCGGCCAGCTTTCCAAAATCGTAGAACAGGCCATTCCACAGTCTGTAAGAAAAGGAAAGAAAGGATTCGCAAAGAAAACCTTTCAGGCATTAAGAATTGAAGTCAATTCTGAATTGGATGTCCTGAAAGAATCCATCCAGACCATGATTGATTTGTTAAATCCAGGCGGAAGACTATGTATCATCACTTTCCACTCTCTGGAAGACCGAATCGTAAAGAACGAGTTCCGAAAAGCAGAAAACCCTTGCACTTGCCCTCCAAACTTTCCGGTTTGCACTTGCGGCGCAGTAAGCAAGGGAAAAGTATTAACTAAGAGGCCTGTCATTCCTACAGAAGAGGAATGTCAAAGAAATAAAAGAGCATCCAGCGCAAAGCTAAGAGTGTTCGAGAAAGTGTAACATGGGAGTTAGAACCAGAAATCATTCACAACAGAATAGCGTTGAAAGAATATTCACTGAGGGTAATACGGTACGGGTCGAAATGATCAGCGAGCCAGCCGTAATCCGACTTCCACGTGAAAGGACTGAAAGACAGAAACAGGTTAGCCAGAAGGTTCGCAGACAGAAAGCCCTGCTGGCAGTTACCTCAGTACTGGCTGCCGTAGTCTTACTCGTAGCTTTGTGCGTGACCATGCTCAACATATCCGGAGAGAACAGCGGATTAAAAAAGGAAATCAGTGCTTTAGAAAGCTCCATATCGGAACTGAAAAGCCAGAACGATTCCAAAGAATATGACCTGAACAGCTCAGTAGATTTAAACTATATCGTACAGGTCGCTACCGGGAACATGGGAATGGTAAGAAGTTCACCGGGACAAATACGAACTTATAATTCATCAGCTTCTGAATATGTACAACAAGTAGCCGAAATACCAACTGATTGAAGTTGGTATTTCGTTATGTATACAGGTTTACGTTTATGACCCAAAATCAGACAAAAAAAGAAAAGAAACAAAAGAATAATAGAAAGATGATGGCAAAACGATTTAATGCAGCTATAATCGTTTTTCTCATTCTTTTCGCTGTCTTAATCGGACGTTTGATTTGGATCGTGGTTTTGAATGGGGAAAAATATTCAAAGGCAGCCCAAGCTCAGTCTGAGACCGCAACTACTACCTTGTCTGCGAAACGAGGTGATATTATTGACCGAAATCATGTGCAATTAGTAACCAGCCCTACGGTTTACACTACGATGCCGGACCCAAAGGTTATTTTATCCAAAGAAGACAAGTTCTTAGAGCCAACAGTTGCGCTAATTAATAAACACTTTGAAATTCCGACAGAAGAATTAAGAGGAAAAATCGCAGATAATCCGAACAGCAGCTATATTGTGTTGAAAAAAGGCCTTACTTTTTCGGAAATTGAGGAATTTCTCAATGAAAAAGAGGCGGACCGGAATGTAAGAGGCGTATGGATGGAGAATTCTTTCCACAGAAATTACACCTATAATACTTTAGCGTCTTCGGTTCTTGGATTTACGCAGGATGGCGTTGGCATTTATGGCATTGAAAGCCAATATGATGACGAACTTACCGGAAATGATGGTATGGAATACACTTACCTCGATAGCGAGAATAATCTGCAGACAGTTCGAAAAGACCCGGAAGATGGATATACCGTACGTCTGACCATGGACTATAATATTCAGGCAATTGTAGAGAAGTGGATTGCAGCAAGCTGGCAAGAAACCGAAGCAAAAAATATCGGATGTATCATTCAAAATCCGAATACGGGAGAAATCCTGGCAATGGCAGATTCCGGAAACTTTGATCCGAATAACCCGCGTGATTTGACTTATTGTTATACTCAGGAGCAAATTGATGCCATGAGTGATCAGGAAGTTACGGACGCTTTAAGCCAGATTTGGAGAAACTTCTGCGTTACCCAAAGTTTTGAACCAGGATCTACTTTTAAGCCTTTTACCGTAGCCATCGGTATTGAAGAAAACCGTATTAAACCAACCGACACCTTTGATTGTTATGGCTGTGAGACTTTTTTCCCGGACACTCCTTGGGAGAAAGATATTTGGTGTCATAACAGAGACGGCTGCGGCACTTTAGATGTAAAAGGAGCCATCGCCAATTCATGCAATATTTCTTTGGCACAGATCAGCCAGAGAATCGGGTCAGAATTTTTTTGCAAATATCAGCAGAAATTTGGCTTTGGACAATATACGGATATCGATCTGCCGAACGAAATGAGTTGCCAGGGACTGCTTTACAATGTAAACAATATGACTGTTTTGGACCTTTCCACGAACTCTTTTGGACAGAATTTTAATGCCACTATGATTCAGATGAGTACCGCATTTTGTTCTCTGATCAATGGCGGAAATTTATATCGTCCGTATATTGTAAAGGATATTTTTAATTCAAAAAACGAACTGGTAAGATCTAATGATAGGGTTCTGGTTTCTCAGACCATATCACAGAGCACCAGCAATTTTGTAAAAGAATGCTTGAGGGCAGTTATCACAGATGGTACTGGTGGAGCAGCTGCAGTAGAAGGCTATAAAATCGCTGGTAAAACTGGTACAGCCCAGAAGTATGATAAAGAGGGAGACTACTATGTAATTTCGTTCGAAGGGTTTGCTCCTTACGATAATCCGGAAGTTGTATGTTATGTCGCTATTGACGAGCCGATTACCGGAGAAGCAAGTAGATTTTCTTCTGAATTATTTAGTAATATAATGACAGAAGTTTTGTCATATATGAATATAGCGCCGGATGACGTTGAATAGCAAAGAGGATTAAAAATGAATTGGTTGACATTAATTGCAGCAGGAATCGCGTTTGTTGTAGGTATTATTCTGGTACCGGTATTTATTCCGATACTGAAAAAACTGAAATTTGGACAGCAGGTACGTGAAGATGGACCACAGGCCCATCTGAAGAAATCTGGCATCCCAACGATGGGTGGTATTTGTATCGTTATTGCCATGATTATCGGTACGGCTGTTTTCTTCCCGCAAACGGCAGCACATACTGTACCAGTAGTAGCTTGTACCTTTTTATTTGCCTTGATTGGCTTTTTAGATGACTATTTAAAGATTAAAAAGAAACAGTCCGAAGGCTTAAAAGCATGGCAAAAAATGGCTCTCCAGATTATTTTCATGGTTGCTTTAATGTTATATGTTGTTCTGGGAACAGAAAATGGAACGTCTACCATGATCCCTTTCTATGGAATGGTTGACTTGAAAGGATGGTTTTATCCAATCGCAATTCTCGCAATTTTAGGAACGGTAAACGGAGCAAATTTTACCGACGGATTAGATGGATTGGCAAGCAGTGTAACCATTGTAATTACGTTATTTTTCACCGTTGCAACAGCGATGCTTTCCCATTTCCTGGATCCGGCTTCTTTAGCAATGCTGGGAGCTTTAGCAGCATTTTTAGTTTTCAACCACTATCCTGCAAAAATCTTCATGGGGGATACTGGTTCCTTAGCTTTAGGAGGATATGTAGCAGCAGAAGCTTTTATATTAAAAATGCCAATCATGTTGATTTTGGTGGCATTCATATATCTGATTGAAATTATTTCCGTAATTCTTCAGGTTGGCTACTTCAAGCTTACCCATGGGAAACGGCTGTTCCGAATGGCTCCGATCCATCATCATTTCGAATTAGGCGGATGGTCAGAAGTAAAAGTAGTAATCATGTTCACCATTATTACACTAGTTTTGTCAATAATAGGAATATTAGGCATTCGATAAAAGAAGGTAAATAAAATGGAATTAAAAAATAAGAAAATTATGATTTTTGGTATGGGAGTCAGTGGAAAAGGAGTTGCCAGACTGCTGAAAAGCCAGGGATCTTCCATGGTTCTTTATGATGGAAATGAAGAACTGGATAAAGAAGCATTATTAAAAGAATTAGATTTAGAAGGAAAAGCAGAAGTGGTTACGGGAAGCCTGACAGAAGAATCCTTTGCAGGGATTGACGTTCTGGCTTTAAGTCCTGGTATTTCCATTCATGCCCCTTATGTAAAGATGGCTGCAGAACAAGGAGTGAAAATTCTTGGCGAAGTAGAAATCGCTTATGAAATTTCCAAAGGAAGAATGGCAGCTATTACGGGAACGAACGGAAAAACAACAACAACTGCTCTTACCGGAGAAATCATGAAAGCAGCTTTTGAAAAAGTGTTTGTTGTAGGAAATATTGGAACCAGTTTTGCGTCCGTTGCTGCGGAAACTACGGAAGACTGCGTAATCGTCGCAGAAATTTCCAGTTTTCAGCTGGAGTCCATGGATGAATTTCATCCGGAAGTAACAGCCGTTTTAAATCTGACCCCAGATCATTTGGATCGACATGGCACTTTTGAAAATTATGCTAAGACGAAAATGCAGATTGCCGAGAAACAGACAAAAGAAGAGAAGTGCATCATTAATTATGATGATGAATATCTTAGGGAATTATCCAAAGACCTGACACCAGAAGTACTTTATTTCTCTAGAAAAGAAAAGCTGGAGAAAGGTATTTACCTGATTGGTAATATGATTACTTATAATGATGGGGAGAAAGAAATTTCAATCATCGAAAAGGATGATATGATTCTTCTGGGAGACCATAATACAGAGAATGTAATGGCGGCTTGTGGTATTGCCATCTCTATGGGAGTCGATATTGAAACCATTGCAAATGTTGTTAGAAATTTTAAGGCAGTAGAACATCGTATTGAGTATGTCTGCACCAAGAATGGCGTAGCTTATTACAATGATTCAAAGGGAACCAATACCGATGCAGCTGCAAAAGCGGTATCCTCCATGGTAGCTCCAACGGTGCTGATTGCTGGTGGCTATGATAAAGGTGCTGATTTTACTGAATGGATTGAAGGATTTAATGGTAAAGTAAAAGATATGGTATTAATCGGCCAGACCGCGGAAAAAATAAAAGAAACTGCTATAAAATGTGGCTTTACCAATATTCATATGTGTGAAGACCTGAAGGAAGCGGTTGCGAAATGCGCCCAGTTGGCAGAACCAGGAGATGTAGTTCTTTTGTCTCCAGCATGTGCTAGTTGGGGACAATTCAAAAATTATGAGCAAAGAGGAAAAATGTTCAAAGAATTCGCGAACCAGTTATAAGCATGAAAAGAAAACCAAGCCAGCCGAACATGAAGCTGATTAAAGTGAAGAAAGGGAAAAATATCATTAAGGGAAGCCTGGATTGGCCTCTCGTTATTGTGGTATGCATTTTATTGGTTTTCGGTCTTCTGATGTTATACAGCGCTAGTTCTTATAACGCTCAGCTGAAATTTGGAACTCCAGCTTTTTATGTAAAGAATCAGCTGAAAAACACGATTATCGGATTGATTGCCATGTTCGTTGTGGCTTTTATTCCTCAGAACGTAGTGAAAAAAACAACATTTATTATCTATGGATTTGCAATATTGGCAATGGGCCTTTTACTTTCTCCGTTAGGAGAAGAGTATAATGGGGCTACCCGTTGGTTGAATTTAAAAGTCACATCCATTCAACCTTCGGAAATTGTAAAAATCGCAGTTATTTTGGCGATGGCTTATCTCATTGGAAAATTTGCTCAGTATCTGTACAACGTAAAAATGTTCTATTTTGTATTTGCATTTTGTGGAGTTGGTGCAGGTTTAACCGTCCTCTTATCGGATGATCTGGGAACAGGAATAATTATTTTAGGAATCGGCTTTGTAATGCTTTTGGTTTCCTGTGAGAGAATCCGTTGGCTGCTTATTACGTATGCAGGCATCGCCGTTGCCGGAGTTTCTTATATGCTGCTTCGTTCCACCAAGCGCGTGAGAATCGAGGCGTGGTTACATATTGATCAGTACGCAGATGATAAAGGCTATCAGATTACTCAAGCTTTATATGCCATTGGTTCTGGTGGATTCATGGGAAAGGGCTTAGGAAAGAGCACACAGAAATTGGGCTTTATCCCAGAATCAGAAAACGATATGATTTTCTCTATTATTAGTGAAGAATTAGGCATTTTAGGAGGCATAGTCTTGATTGCTTTATTTGCACTGCTAATTTGGAGAATGAAAAAAATATATGACAATTCTACCGATATCTATAGCCGTGCAATCGTTGCAGGCGTAGCATCCCATATTGCCATCCAAACGTTTATCAATATTGGAGTAGTATCGAATCTTCTGCCAAATACGGGAGTTCCGCTTCCATTCATTAGTTTTGGAGGATCCGCAGTTATGTTCCTGTTGATGGAAATCGGTTTGGTTCTTGCGGTTAGTCGTATGCGGGAACAGACCACGGACGAAAAACGTCGAACCTATTACCAACAGGATAAAGAACGAGGCACAGAAAGCATCATATGAAAAAGAAAATTCTCATTATTATTTCTGCAGTTGCAGTATGTGTCATCGCTTTCTGTATTCTCGTGTTGACAGGGATAATCCAATTGAAATCCAAAAATGAAACATTAGAAAAAGGAAAGGCCTTGTGCTATGTGAAATACATGGACTCTTATATGCTGATCGACAAAAACAATGTTGTGACAGGGAGCGAAACGGAATGCCCGGAGAATCTTCCGGAAATATCCGGCGTATCTTTTGATTGTATCATTGTGGGGAAAAAGTTTGAGCCCAAAAACGAGGCTTCTTATAAATATGCCCTGAAATTGGTGGATTGCTTTAAAAAGAATTCCTTGGGAGTTTCTGAGGTATACGTGTCGGACGACATGAAAGCAACCGTCTATGTGGAAAACGTAAAAATCCTTATGGGATTGGACGAAAATACAGAAGAAAAAATCAACGATTTAAGAGATTTTTATGATGAACTTATTCAGCTGGATGGAACTTTGGATATGCAGGAATTGAGTAAAAACAATATAGGGTATTCTTTCCGTCAGAACAAATAATAAAAAAAGTTGAAATTTGAAGGAAATAAAAGTATTATATACGTGTTAAAGAATAAACAGAGAGGATTAAGACTCATGTCAGAATTTGAATATGGTGATTCCGTACGTGGTGCCAGAATCGTTGTGATTGGCGTCGGCGGAGCTGGAAATAATGCAGTAAATAGAATGATGGATGACGGTATGCAGATGGTAGAATTCCTAGCAGTTAATACAGACCGTCAGATTTTGCAGACTTGTAAAGCTCCTGTTACCATCCAGATCGGAGAAAAGATTACAAAGGGGCTTGGAGCTGGAGCTCAGCCTGAGATTGGACAGAAAGCAGCAGAAGAGAGCATGGAAATGATTCAGAAAGCCATCGCTGGTGCGGACATGGTATTCCTGACTTGTGGTATGGGCGGTGGAACCGGAACTGGTGCGACTCCTGTTATTGCTAAGATTGCGAAAGATATGGATATCCTTACCGTTGCAATTGTTACAAAACCTTTTAAATTTGAAAACAAGACCCGTATGAACAACGCGATTATGGGTATTGAAAGATTAAAAGAAGTTGTCGATACTTTAATCGTTATTCCTAACGATAAACTTCTTG
>JAKSRL010000160.1 GCA_024403635.1 Lachnospiraceae bacterium
AACATCAATATTTCTAGTGCTTGTTAAAAAGGTGGCTAAAGAAAATATTTCCTCCGGACGATTCCATTTTTCCATTTGATATAACGTATCGCTTCCAATAATGAAAAATAATTCATCATTGGGATATTCCTCATGAAGTATACGCAACGTATCTACGGTATAAGTATTCCCTTCTCTTTTTAATTCCAGATCAGAATATTCAAAGTGAGGGTTATCCCAAATCGCAATTTTTGTCATTTCTGCTCTGTGCAAATCTGCCCCCACCTTATCTAAATCTTTAAAATAAGGATCTCCTGCGGGCATAATCAGCACTTTGTCCAGATGAAAACGATCATATGCAGTTTCTGCAAGAATCAAATGACCGTAATGAATCGGGTCAAAAGTTCCGCCTAAAATTCCTATTTTCATTTGCTTTGATGTTTTTTCTTATTATAGCGGTATAAAGTGATTTTTTTTCCCATAACCTGAACAACTTCGCTGCCAGTTCTTTCTGCAACGATATCCGCAATTTCTCTAGGATCATCGAAACAGTTTTTTAATACGCCTACTTTAATTAATTCCCTGGCTTCTAATGCTTCATCAATTGCATTGGTAACTTCCGGAGTCAGGCTTTCTTTTCCAACATTAATAATAGGCTCTAAATGGTGAGCAGCACTTCTAAACTCAGCTCTTTCTTTACTTGTCATATCTAGTCCTCATAATAGTCAAATTCATGACCGTAGATTTTTACAGTGTCGCCTTCTTCAATACCACGGTTTTTCAGTTCCTCTAAAATACCCTGTTCTTTCATAAATTTTTGGAAGAATAAGAAACCTTTTTCTGACTCAAGATTCGTATAACCTAACATACGTTCAATTCGAGGTCCTTCCACACTGAAAACGCCTTCTTCCACTTCTTCAATAAAGAATGGCTCGATTTCATCACTATAGTAGTCATTTACATCAAATTCACTTTCAAATAGAACGTCATCCTCTGTCGCAGAAAGTAAATCTTTTACATAATAAAGTAATTCCTTTAAGCCTTCCCCTGTGGCAGCAGAAATCGGAAATACTTTAATATTTTTATCATAAGATATCAACTTATTCAGAATATCTTTCTTTTCATTTTCATCAAAAATCAGATCTAACTTATTAGCTGCGATGACTTGATTTTTCTTAGACAGTATATCATTATACTGTTCTAATTCTTTATTAATCGCAACGAGATCATCAAATGGGTCACGGCCTTCTACTCCTGAAGCATCCACTAAATGAATTAAAACGCGGCATCTTTCAATATGTTTTAAAAATTCATGACCTAAGCCAAGACCATCTGAAGCGCCTTCAATCAATCCAGGAATATCCGCAATTACAAATCCATCATCTCCTAAATCCACAACACCTAAATTAGGGTCAAGTGTCGTAAATGGATAGTTGGCAATTTTCGGTTTTGCATTCGTTACTCTGGATAAAAAAGTAGATTTTCCAACGTTTGGAAAGCCAACAAGTCCAACATCTGCGATGCTTTTTAATTCTAAAATAACAGTCAATTCTTTGGAACTACCGCCTGGTTGAGCATATTTTGGTGCCTGCATGGTACTCGTTGCATAATGCATATTACCTTTTCCACCTCTGCCACCCTTCAGAATAACAAAAGGTTCCTTGGAATTTCCCATGTCATGTATAATTTTTCCGGTTTCAGCTTCACGGATTAAAGTTCCTTGTGGAACTTTTAGTATTAAATCCGCTCCGTTTGCACCATGCATCCTGTTTTTGCCACCTTCTTCTCCCGGAGTAGCAGCAAATTTTCTTTTATGACGATAATCAATAAGAGTGTTAATGTTTTCGTCGGCAAGAAAAATAACGTCCCCGCCTTTTCCGCCATCGCCACCATTTGGGCCACCATCCGGGACATATTTCTCTCTGCGGAAACTTACATGACCATCTCCGCCTTTACCTGATTTAATTATAATTTTTGCTGTATCTGCGAACATATTTTTTGCTTTATTCAGAAAAAAACAGGCTTCAAATCATTTGATTTGAAGCCCTTAGTTTCGAGTTACTCTTCTACTGGAATGATAGAAACCTGAGTTTTATCTCTTCCTAATCTGTGGAAGCTTACTTTTCCATCTTTAAGTGCGAATAATGTATCGTCTTTACCAATGCCTACGTTCTCACCTGGATGAATCTTTGTGCCTCTCTGTCTGTATAAGATGTTACCAGCCTTTGCAAACTGTCCATCAGCTCTCTTTGCGCCTAAACGCTTGGACTCGGAATCTCTACCGTTACGTGTTGAACCCACACCTTTTTTATGTGCCATTTATCTCAACTCCTTTTCAAACACTAATACTTGTTTTCAGCCTAATGAAACTTTTGTAATTTCTACTTCAGTAAAAAGCTGTCTGTGACCATTTTTCTTGTGGTAACCTGTTTTTGGTTTATATTTGTAAACGATTACCTTTTTAGCTTTACCCTGGTCAACGATCTTGCCTTCAACTACAGCGCCTTCAACAGTAGGATTACCAACGGTTACTGCTTCATCACTTACCATAAGAACACGGTCAAAAGATACAACAGAACCAACTTCACCTTCGAGTTTTTCAACTCTAACTTTGTCACCTTCGGAAACTTTGTATTGTTTTCCACCAGTTGCAATAATTGCGTACATAACGTACCTCCTAAAAATATACTCGCCAATTACGGTGCTGTAAATGTTATTTACAATCTTAAAAAACCTCACTGTGCGGCCAACTATGAAAGTTTATCAAATTAATGTTAAAAAGTCAACCGATTATATAGGAAAACTGCCGGAACCTTCCGGCAGTTTCATTACGTTAGAATAACGGATAAATCGTGTTATTAAACCAAGAATATCCTAAATCCATCTCTGGAAGAACCCCTAAATTAACCAGAAGTCCGCCAAGGAACCATAAAAGAACCAGAATCAGAACCACATTTAAAAGGATACAAATAAGGAAAAGTCCTTTATTATGATGAGGTTTAAGCTCTTCTTCGTCGTCATCATACTGGTCATCATACTCTGTTTCTTCATCTAAAGCATCATAAACATCAACTGGACTTTCTTCACGAACCGGTCTAGCTTTTTTCTTCGGCTTTGGTGCTTCGTATTCTTCTTCGAAATCCTCTATTTCCTCTTCTTCAAGAGCTACCGGAACTTCATTTACCATTG
>JAKSRL010000161.1 GCA_024403635.1 Lachnospiraceae bacterium
AGGCAAAAAAGCTTCCTGGCTCCCATGTTATCGTAAAAACAAATGGTCAGGAAATACCAGACAAAACCTTTGAAGAAGCAGCTTCTTTAGCCGCTCATTTTTCCAAAGCAGAAGGTACCGAAAAAGTTGAAATCGACTATATTCAGAAAAAACACCTAAAAAAAACAGCGGGTGCGAAGCCTGGCTTCGTAATCTATCATACCAACTACTCTATGACTGCTTCTACAGATATCAGCAATATCAAAGAAGCCGAATAAATAATTAATGCAGCTCCTTAATTGAAAGCTGCATTTAATTTTTCCATCATCATTTCTTGAACTTTTTCTGCAATTTCACTATTTGACATGGCTTCCACTTGATCCGCGTCAATCACCCCTGCGAAATCGTAATAAACTTCTGTTCCATGAAACGGGAAATTCTTTACTATCTTTTCATTATTTCGGGAAGTCACTACTAAAACCGGAACATGAGCTTTCTTTGCAATTTTAAATAAACCATTATGAAACGGTAATAAAGGTTCTTCCGTTTTGTTTCTAGTACCTTCTGGATATACAACAATAGAAAACTTGTCTTCTTTTAAAAACCGAGCCGCTTTATTAATTGTTGCCAGAGCATTTCTTGGATTATCACGGTCAATAGCCATAAAGCAACATCTCTTTATTATTTTTCCAAAAGCAAAGAATTTAAAATTTTCCGGTTTGGAAATGAAGCATAAATCTGCACTTTTATCAATAACTTCCCAAAGCAAGATGGGATCAAAAGCAGACCTGTGGTTTCCTACCACTAGATATCTTCCCTCTTTTGGAATCAATTCCGCTCCCGTTACTTTAATCTTAATCCGTGCGAAAAATTTAATGATTTTCGTGCAAGTATAAAGAAGGAACCGATAGAATTTACTATCCGTTTCATATTCCTTGTTTTTATTAATGAATAAAGAGCATATGATTGAAAAAATAAACATTACTTTCTAAAAGCGTGGTATTTTACAACATTAATAATTGGCTCGCCGTCAATCTCGATAAAGTTCGGTGCATCAAATTCTACTGTGATATCATGAAAAAAAAAAAAAAAACATTTTGGATTGGATACATGCTTTCCAGAAAATACTGCTGGAAAGGATGTGGCCATCTGAAAACGATTGGCATTATGGAACAACATAAGGGTCATGGAGTGTTCCTCATTTAAGCGATTCTGCATCGGAGCAACCATCATTCCACCTCCAAAGAATCTGCCATTCATAGTTGGTGCCATCCATACTCTTTCAAATTCATAATTTTTTCCGTCTACACAAACTTTTGCGTTGCCAGGTTTATATTTAAACAAAATAGCCTGTAACGCAATCGGTGTATAATTCGTTTTTGCTGTTTTCTTTCTAGTTTTCAGTTCTTCTGCATCATAGCAAACTAAACCATCAATGCCAAATCCAATATTATTGATAAAAAAATAGTTTTTTCCATTTACTTCCGCCTGTGGAAGATTCTTTAAATATTCATTCACTTTTACAGGAGCGCATGGAGCTTTCATATTAATATCATTTAAGAAGTCATTTCCCGAGCCACCTGGATATAAGTAAATCTCATTATCCGGAAATACTCCATGACAATCATTTACGAAATGATTAAAAGTTCCATCCCCACCACAAACGATAATCTTATCGTCTCCATTACATGTTTTAAAAAAGTCAGCATAATCTGCAACTTCGGTCATTTTAACAAATTCATAGGAAGCACCAGACAGGTAGAAAAGAACTTTTTTTGCTTCGGATTCTCCTGTACTGTTGCTTGAATATGGATTAAATAAAATGTACTGCTTGCCCAATTTGGTTCCCCCCTCAAATTGTTAATTTATATTTGTTTGCATTATCTATTAATTCTTTTGCGTTAACACGAGCCGCGGAAGATACCTCTACTCCGCCTAAAATATTAGCCAGTTCTTCGATTCTCTCATTTTCTGACAACTTCACAACACCGGATATCGTAGCCCCATCTGTCACTTCTTTTTTAATGCTATAATGGGAATCGGCCATTGCAGCAATTTGAGGAAGATGAGTAATACAAATAATCTGATGATTTTTACTCAATAAATTTAGTTTTTCGGCAACCTTTCCCGCTGTCTTTCCACTGATTCCTGTATCAATTTCATCAAAAATCATCGTAGCGATATCATCGTTTTCTGCAATGGAGGATTTGATTGCTAACATGATTCTCGATAACTCACCACCAGAAGCAGTCTTCACCATAGGCGATAACGGTTCTCCCGGGTTTGTTGACAGCATAAACTCTGCTTTATCATATCCATTTGCAGCAATCTTAGTGTTTTTATCAAAGTGGATCTTAAAATCAACATTTAAGAAATTTAAATCGATAAGGTTTTTAACGATCAAAGGTTCCAGAATACTAGCAACCTTTTTTCTTGTAGCAGATAAATCATTGGCTAGCCGGTTTAACTTAACTGCACAGTTTTTCATTTCCATCTCTTTTTCCGATTTAAGAGATTCATAATTATCATATTTTTCCAGCTTTTCCGTAAGATTCTTCGCATAATCCGATATTCCGGAAATCGTATTTCCATATTTGCTTTTTAAATGATTAATCTGATTTAAGCGTTCCTGAATTTCTTTATAACGGACGCTATCAAATGTATTATTATCAATATAATGCGAAAGGTCTCTTGAGATATCTTTCGCCAAAGAATCCAAATCCAATAACGTAGATTTATAAGTATTCAATTCTGGTTCATAAAGAACTGCCTCGTTCAGATTCCTTAAAGCATCTGCAATCTTAACCAAAACACCGCTGGATTCATCATCCAAAGAGATATAAGCTTTATGTAAATCGGAATTGATTTTTTCAGAATTCGTAAGCTTTTTATACTCCGTTTCTAAAGCTTCATCTTCCCCATCGGTTAATGCAGCTTCTTCGATTTCCTTTAATTCAAATTTCAAAAGTTCAGTTTCTCTCTTTAAAGCTTCTTCATCCAAATTGAATTCCAAATATTCCCTTCTTAAAGCTTTATATTTATCATAATACGACTTTAATTCGGACTGAATTGATTTGATTTCTATGCCACCAAAATCATCTACAATATTCAGATGTTGATTTGGATCTAAAAGGGACTGATT
>JAKSRL010000162.1 GCA_024403635.1 Lachnospiraceae bacterium
CTAATAGGTATTTTTCATTATTCTTTAATAAAGATGCATAGATATTAGAAACTTTCCATTCAATATCTTTATATTCAGTAGGGATATTTTTAAACTGTGTAACTATTTGATATTTCTTGGATTTATAGTTTTTTAAGAATTTAGGAAGAGGTCTCCGGCATAAATTTACTTGATTAAAAAATATGCTCATTGTACAATATCTGCTGTCACTGCAAATAATCAATAGAAGGAAAGGAAATGTATATGAAAGTAACGGATGAACTTTTACATAAATACGCCAGACTGCTTGTCCGCTCCGGCGTTCGCGTACAGAAAGGACAGAAGGTTGTTTTAAACTGTGCGGTTGAAATTCATGAATTTGCTTTAATCCTGATGGAAGAGTGCTATCTGGCAGGTGCTTCCAAGGTTGATATCGACTGGACCTGCGGTGGTCAGAGTCGTTTAAATTATATGTATGCCGATGAAGAAACTCTGGGAACCATTCTTCCTTGGGAAGTAGCCAAGCTGGAGCAGAGAGTGGAGGATCTTCCGATCCTTGTTCACATTCTCTCCGAGGATCCGGATGCTCTTCGCGGTGTTGATATCGAAAAGATGTCCCGTATCATGCAGAAGCGCATGGTAGTAACCAAGCCTTACACCAACCGCATGACCGGCAAGTATCAGTGGATTGGTGCCGGCTACCCAACCGTTGCATGGGCAAAGAAAGTATTCCCAGACTGCACCGAAGAAGAAGCTTTTGATAAGCTTTGGGATGCAATCCTGAAGACCGTTCGTGTAGAAGAGGATAATGACCCTGTTGCATTATGGCAGGAGCATTCCGACACCCTGATTGCAAAAGGCAAATGGCTGACTGAGCAGAAGTTTACCCGCCTCAAGTATCACAGCGCAAACGGTACCGATTTCCAGGTTGATCTGATTCCGGGATCTCTTTGGGAAAGTGCCGGTATGGTAAATCCAACCAACAATGTTTTCTTCATCCCAAATATGCCGACCGAGGAAGTCTTCAACACTCCATATGCCGGCAAGTGTGAAGGAACTCTCGTCGCTACCAAGCCACTCTCCTGGAGTGGTCAGCTGATCGAAGACTTCTCCATCACCTTTGAAAATGGACGTGCCGTATCCTGCAAGGCAAAGAAAGGGCAGGACATCCTCGAGAAGATGATCCATATGGATGAGACCGCAGGAATGCTGGGTGAAGTAGCTCTGGTTCCAAAGGAATCTCCGATCAACCAGCTGGGCTTCCTCTTCTACAATACCCTGTTCGATGAGAATGCCTGCTGCCATGTGGCACTTGGTCGCGGATTCCAGACCAACCTTCCAAACGGAAATGCCATGTCCGTAGAAGAGGCAAAGGCTCTTGGTGTCAATGACTCTATGATCCATGTAGATTTCATGGTTGGTTCTGATGACCTCTCTGTTGTTGGTATCAAAGAGGACGGAACCGAAGTTCCGATCTTTGTAAACGGTACCTGGGCATAAGGAACCCCCAGTCGAAAAAGAAGCTGCCGATTTTAGAAGAATTTTCTGGTT
This sequence comes from Lachnospiraceae bacterium, assembly GCA_024403635.1. GTDB lineage: Bacteria > Bacillota > Clostridia > Lachnospirales > Lachnospiraceae > RGIG5612. The sequence goes on from JAKSRL010000162.1 coordinate 1,531, forward strand.
TTAAAAGAATCTGTTGGTCATAACAGGAAAATACTATTTCCTTGTTTTTACGACATTTTTTATTCTTTTTTCATATTCTTTATGATTCTTTTCTATGAACGACACACTTTCGTCACAATTACAGGATATGATAAGAACCATCAAAGGAAGTTAATTCCTTTGCATTATTCCCTTTTTTACACATTTTCATAACTAAACTCCTCGAAACGGCTTATGGCAGAAATGTCATAAGCTGTTTTACTTTGCTACAAAAGGGGCTCAAGTACATTTTCATGCAAACACGAACGCACCGAGCCCCTTTTATATCAAAAAAGCAACCGTGACCCTGTGTGATCCGATTGCTTCTTCCGCTTCTAATTAATATGCATATTCCTTGAGTTTACATCTCAGCTGAGGGTCCATATGTCTGACCACATAGCATGCATCATCATATCAGTTGCGATTCACCTGAATGATGAAGATACGCTTCATATTGTGGAACTGGTGACGAAGGATGAATGGAATCCGAACGGTTTTCTGTGTAAAAGAAATGCCATGTGCCATGAGTTTCATGATTGTCGCATCATTTCTTCTCTGGCTGTAGGTAAAACACAAATCCACATCCTTATTCAAAGACTGATGGAATTCCCCGGTTGACTGAAAATTCCGGATCCAAAGATCACTGAAGAGAATAGTTCGAAACAAAAATCTTTTCCCGTAAAGATTAACGGCAGACAACGAAGCCGCACTTCCGTAAGAGTTTCCCATATATTTATTACCTTTTCTTTAAAGATAAACGAATTATTACTTTTTTACCAGTAAATTTTAGCATATTGATATCATTAAGTCAATAATTCGTAATATTTTTGTAATAACTTTTCGCGGAATTGTTACTGTTCACGTGAATATTAACATTAATATATAAGAATAACCGTAGTACGCCACAAATGGTTACGTGAATATTAACCTTAGTATATTAAAATATCAGCAGTACCCCACAAATGGTATGGTATACTATACTATGCTATAATCTCCTGGATAGAAAGGAGGATATCGTGATGTATCCTAATCCAACCGAATCTAAAATCATTCAAAATTGTTCCACTGTTATCTTTGGAAAAGGCCAGGCTATCAGAAACATCCTGATTGCCTATCTTTGTAAAGGCCATATTTTGATGGAAGACCGCCCAGGTACCGGAAAAACCATGCTTCTTCGATGTTTTTCCAAAACCATTGGCGGCCATTTTAAAAGAATCCAGTTTACGCCGGATCTTCAGCCTTCAGACCTGACTGGAATCAACTTTTATAATCCGAAGACCGGTGATTTCCAGCTGAGAAAGGGACCGCTTTTTACCGATTTTGTACTTGCAGACGAGATTAACCGTGCAACTCCGCGTACTCAGTCAGCCCTTCTCGAGGCTATGGGAGAGAAACAAATCAGTATAGACGGGGAGACGTATCCGCTTGGGAATGACTTTATGGTTCTGGCTACTCAGAACCCTCTGGAGTCACTTGGTACTTTCCCGCTTCCTGACGCACAGCTGGATCGTTTTTTCATGAAGCTTTCCCTCGGCTACATGGGCAGAGCGGAT
>JAKSRL010000163.1 GCA_024403635.1 Lachnospiraceae bacterium
TTATAACAGGAATTCGAATCGTCTGCGCTATTGCTTTGATTTTTTATCCAACCTGTGAGACCGGATTTTATGTGTTTTATCTTCTTGGAGGCATCAGTGACGTTCTCGACGGCATTGTTGCAAGACGACTGAAAATCGAATCAAAGTTTGGATCAAAGCTGGATACGATTGCAGATATTGTTTTTGTAATCGTTGTGCTGATAAAAATATTTGGGACAGTATACATTCCGCTGTGGCTTATTATTTGGGTCATCTGCATAGCTATCCTGAAATGCATCAACATCGTCAGCGGATTTGTACGGTATAAGCATTTCGTTTCGGAACACACCGTGTTGAATAAAATATGCGGAATCTTATTGTTTATCATTCCGCTTTGCATCGGTAAGTTCCCATGGCAACCGGTCATGATATTGTTTATTTTAACCTGTGCGGTGGCAACCGTCGCCGCGATACAGGAAGGACATTATATCCGTACCGGAAAAGTAATTAAATAGAAAAATTTGAATTTCTCGATTTTTTAGATAAAAAGGTTCCATTCCATTTTTCTTCATCAATGGAGGGAATCGTTGAACTTACCCTCATTTTCAAGCTGTTGAATGATTTTTTCCACACTAGGAGATGTTTCTTAAAAATAGTGGGGATAAAAAACGTGCTTAACCGCATTTTTAGCTTGTTTTTTCTAAAAAATGCCAATTTTTCCACACTGGAAATCACCTTTCTAAAATAGTGGGGAATTTTGACGGAAATTCATCCACACTATTGTTGTCCATTTCCCATATGTGTGGGAAATAGACCATTTTTTCTTATGTTTTTTATGAAGAAGGCAAAAGAACTTACCTTGGATTAATATTCTGCGTTTTTAATTCAAACTACAGCTCGAAGCCTTTCTTCAAGCATGCAAAAATAGATTTTTTATGCATACTGGTGCAACACTTCTAGTTTACAGAGGCGATGGCACCTCTACAAATTGAAATTTGGCGAGATAAATATTATTTATAGAGGACAAAATGATAAAGACAAAACGACTTAATATATATCCGGCATCAGATGAACAGATGGAGACGCTGATAGCAGAAGAAAACATACCGGAACTGAAAGCCGCCTATCAGGAGATGTTGGACGGTTGTCGCTTGCATCCAGAGGACCGGCTATGGTCTGTGATATGGATTATGGAACGGAAGGACGGAACTGGAACAATCATAGGAAATCTTTCTTTCAAAGGGATCAGCGAAGAAGGAATGGTTGAAATCGGATACGGAACAAATCCGGAATTTGAGGGACTGGGATACATGACAGAAGCGGTATCCGCTGTTGTGGAATGGGCAGAACAGCAGCCAGGCGTTCGCGTAGTCGAAGCGGAGGCGGAAGAAGGCAATCTTGCTTCTATTCGAGTGTTGGAAAAGTGTGGTTTTACAAGAACCGGCACTATGGGAGAAGAGGGACCAAGGTTTTCACGAAAATATAAACTGTCGGCCATTATAAATTTAAGAGTAAGAGATAAATCAGAATACAAAGGATAAAAAAATGAAACTAAAAAATGTACTGATTGTGGTGAAAGATATCGATAAGGCTTTGAAATTCTATCACGATTTATTCGGATTAGAGCTTGTCTTAGATAATGATGGAAATATGATTTTAACGGAAGGGCTGGTTCTTCAGGCCGAGTCTTATTGGAAGGATTTTCTTCAGAGGGACATTGTAGGACGCAATAATTCCAGCGAGCTGTACTTTGAGGAAGCCGATTTGGAAGGCTTTGTGGAGAAACTTGAAACCATATACCCGGAAGTAGAATATGTCAACAAATTGATGATCCATAGCTGGGGGCAGAAGGTTGTGCGCTTTTATGATCCCGATGGCAATCTTATTGAAGTAGGGACACCGGTTTAAGTGACAAGCGGTAAACCGAATAAATCTATTTTTAGAGGTTTCGAATGAGTGAATATAGATATGTGAATTTAAGAGAAGTGTCAACGATGAAAGAGGTAGCAGCGGAATGGTTCCATAGCAAATGGAGCGCTCCGAAGGAAGCTTATCTTGAATGTATGGAAGCCTACTTGAAGGGCGAGACGGAGTATGGTTGGTACTTATGCCTAGATGGTGAAAAAATCGTTGGAGGTATGGGCGTCATTGAAAATGATTTTCATGACAGAAAAGACCTGACACCAAATGTGTGTGCTGTGTACACGGAAGAAGCCTATCGTGGCCAAGGAATTGCCGGACGCTTACTTTATATGGTAGTAGAAGAGTGTAAGAAAAAAGGAATTTCGACGCTGTATCTTTTGACGGATCATACGGGCTTTTATGAGCGATATGGCTGGGAGTTCTTATGTATGGTTCAGGGTGACGGCGAGCCGGAACTGTCAAGAATGTATATTCATCGCTAAATCTTAGTTTGCAGGAATCCATAGGATTTTTCGGAATGTTTCGGTGACAGACATGATAAAACTTCGGTATGGAAATACAAATACTTATTATGTGAACGGCTTGCTGATTGATACGGATATGCCGAATACCCTTTCTGACTTTTATAAGGAACTGAAAAGAAATGGGCTGACCATAGAGGCGATCCGGTACGTTCTTGCTACTCATTATCATCCGGATCACATGGGCCTTATTGGTCAATTAATGTCTTTCGGGATTTCGCTGATTCTGGTAGATAAGCAGAAAGATTCGGTCCATTTTTCCGATGCCATTTTCGCAAGGCAGCCGGAGCTGAACTATCAGCCGATTGATGAAAACGGAGCCTTTCTAATTACTTGTGAAGAAAGCAGGAAGTTTCTTCAGACCATTGGAATATCCGGAGAGATTGTTCCTACGGCAAGCCATAGTATGGACGGAATCGCTCTGATTACGGACGATGGAAATTGTTTTGTGGGAGACTTGGAGCCAGAAGCCTATATCGAAGCTTATGGAAAAGGCGCTGTATTGCAACAGGATTGGAATCGGATTCGCGCTTATCATCCCGTAAATGCATATTTCGGTCATATAAATGACCAGAGGCTTTGAAGAATAAAAATTAATTTGTTCGAGTCCCTTCCGGTAATACAAAAAAAACAGAAAGTCTACAACGTAGACTTCCTGTTTTTTGGAG
>JAKSRL010000164.1 GCA_024403635.1 Lachnospiraceae bacterium
CCCAGCTTGATAGAGCCATTACTTCTCTGCAACGGATAGAACAGATAATCCCTCATCCAGCTGCCTAAGGTCATATGCCATCTTCTCCAGTATTCTGTAAAAGACAAGGATACGTATGGATAGTCAAAGTTCTCCGGAAAGTGAAAGCCAAAGATTCGACCTAATCCGATGGCCATATCGGAATATCCGGAAAAGTCGAAGTAGATCTGTAGGGTATAACAAATGGTTCCCAGCCAAGCGGTCAAAACAGAATCGGCTCCCGGACTTAAAAAAGCATAATCCGCAATAATGGCCAGATAATTGGAAAGAATAACTTTCTTTCCAAGTCCATAAACGAATCTGGTGATTCCATAGGTTATATCGGTACTCGTTTCCTGTCGATCCAGAAGTTGATTCGCCACGTCTTCATAACGAACAATAGGGCCAGCTACCAGCTGTGGGAACATAGAAATATAAAGTCCCAGAAGCAGGAGATTTTTCTGTACCCGATCCGGTGCGCTATATACATCCAGAACATAGGACAAAATCTGGAAGGTATAAAAACTGATTCCTAAAGGAAGGGCGATGCTAATGGTTCCGCCTAAAATCCGTGAGGCAAATCCTAAATATTTAAATACAAACAGCAAACCAATATCTAAAACAAGAGCGGCCGCAAACAACAGTCTCCGAATGGAAAGCCGTTCGTATGTTCCGAGTCCCAGACCAATGAGCCAATTCAAAACAATCGAGGCCATTAAAATAAATACGAATTTCGGTTCTCCCCAGGCATAAAAAACAAGACTTGCTACCAGCAAGACCATATTTTTATATTTTCTTCCGCCGTCACTCATTTTTTTGATGAAAGGATTAAAGTAAAAAATGAGTACCAGAGGCAGGAAAACAAATAAAAATATATTTCCTGAAAATACCATTACTCTGCCTCTACATAAGACCGGAAAGATTCATATAATCCATTCCAGAATGCTATTGTGGATTCCGGGTTTTGCGCTTCGGTCTTTCTTTTATCCGAAAAATTGCAGGTTCGTTTCATGTACCGAGCTAAATATCTGCTGATTTTTTCACTTCCGTAAACGTTAAAATGGGAAGAAGAATCCGCCAGATCCGTTTTCTCATCTATTCCCATTTCTGCCAATGGCTCCGGCGTATTCATCTCAAAGAATTCCAGGCCTTCTTCTTTGGCAAATTCTGTTACTGCTTCGTGGATGTCCTGCGTCCAGCCTTTGGAGGGAGTTTTGAAGAGAACCAGACGAATTTCCTTGGATTCACAAAGTTCCCTCATTAAGCCAAAGTAATGGCGATTGACATCCGTAATTTCTGTTACATATCCAGCTCCCAGTTCTTCGTTGGTCGGAAGCCATTTATAGTCTTTTTCATAGACGTAGTGGTCTTTCGTAGCCACATAGCCCATAAAAAGATGCTCGTACTTATCATGATATTGGCTGTATAGCGTTCCCTCAAAAAGTTCTTTCCAACGGCTGTGAAACTTATACAAAGGAATCAGATAATTTATTTTTTTATAACGGTCGACGGTAATACTATTATCTTTTTCGTCATCTTCCTTCAGCTCGCCAATTAGTTTCAGTTTGTCGAAATTCAAAGGCATTTTGTCTAAGGACAGCTGGTTAAAAGAAGCTTTTCCGTAGTTATACTGAAAACCACTGGTGTCGAAAAAAACCACCTTTGGCGTATGTTTTTTTAATTCATTTTTCAGCTGATAGTAATTGATAATAATCGGTGCCTGTTCACTGGAAAGATTATATCCAACAAAGCCTGCCTCGTCCCAAATGACGGTCGGATTCACATCATAAAAAACGTTACTGGTTCCCAGGACAATATAATCCAGTTCCTCGCAACCTTTGGAAGTATCCGCAGAAAAATCAGTTTGGGGCATAAATAAAGCGTTTGCTCCAATCAGCAGCAGCAAAAGGATCAATATGAAAATAAGTGCTTTCCCTAAGTTTTTCATTTAGAATCCCTGATAAATAAAACTTCCGGCTTCAAAGTTGCCGCCATAGTTTCCTACAATAATTACAACCATTATTATTACCAATATGATTGCCCACCGAAGGACAATATTCATGCCAGAAAGGCGTTCTCTTACGTCTTTCTTTTTATGCAGCGTTGCCAAAACGATCCAAAGAATCACGCCCAGAAGGATGACTGCGAAGTCCAGCAGATCCACGCCTAACAGTTTTATGTCGGTAACCTTTTCAATTCCCGTCTTCGGAATGCTGACAAGACCTATGGCCGGCTTTTTAAAGATATTCCCAAGGTACGCCATTCCTTCTTTGATTGTCGGCATAAAGAAAAAGAAGGCTCCGATCATGGCCAGAAAATAGGTTCGGGCAGCACAGAATATTCCATAGGCTTTGGAGCCAACAAGCTTCGGAAATTTGTTGTCAAATCTCTTAATTGGAACTTCCAGCACAGTTGCAACAATAATAATAAAAGCATAGTAAAGACCGGATATGAGATATTTCATTTCCAGTCCATGCCATAATCCATATACAATCCACACCAGCAAAACGCCGATGCAAGTAACGAAAACAGAAGCGCCTTTTCTTCCGATTCTGTCTTTCATTTTTTTATTTAATAATTTTGCAGGCTTTGAGGTGATGAAACTATACATCACATAGTCCCGGAGCCATGCTCCTAAGGTAATGTGCCATCTTCTCCAGAATTCCGGAATGCTCTTGGAACGATATGGATGGTCGAAATTCTCCGGAAGACAGATTCCTAAAGTTTCCGCAGCACCCAGTACAATGTCCATACAGCCAGAAAAATCCATATACAGATTTAAGGAACATAAGGCAACCGACAGAACGATCCATCCACCGGAATAGGGATTTTCCTGCCATCCAGCAGTTAAAGTTCCTACCACTTCGGAAAGGCGTCCCGCAACCACAAGCTTTTTAAAAAAGCCCCAAAGTATTCGCTGTAAACCAAAGGAAATATTCTTAAATTCCGCTTTGTGCTCTTCAAACAGGCTTTGTGAAAGCTCATCAAATCTGCTTATTGGTCCCTGCACCAGCTGTGGAAGCAATCACTTCCGTCGATACGATATAAA
>JAKSRL010000165.1 GCA_024403635.1 Lachnospiraceae bacterium
GGGTGCCTCTTTCACATATACGGAAATGATCAGCGCCAAAGCTCTTTTCTATAAAAATAAAAACACGTTGCCTTTGCTGGCAGTTTCGGAAGGTGAGCGGCCGGTAGCCGTTCAGTTGTTTGGAAACGAGCCGGAGCTCTTAGCAGAAGAGGCAGCGAAATTAGAGGACGGACCTTACGACATTTTTGATGTGAACATGGGATGCCCGGTACCCAAGGTGGTAAATAACGGAGAGGGCTCCGCATTAATGAAAGACCCGAAGCAGATTGAAAAAATCGTGTCCACTATGACGAAGAGGCTTCATAAGCCGGTGACCATAAAAATCCGCAAAGGCTTTAATGACTCCCATGTGAATGCTGTGGAAATCGCGAAAATTGCAGAAGGGGCCGGTGCGGCAGCCATAGCTGTTCATGGCAGGACCCGGGAAGAATATTATTCGGGAACAGCGGACTATGGAATTATCGCGGCCGTAAAAGACGCCGTGAAAATACCGGTCATGGGAAGCGGAGACATTTTTAAGCCGGAAGACGCCAAGCGGATGTTCGACGAAACGGGCTGTGATGCAGTGATGATTGCCAGAGGCACCCGGGGAAACCCATGGATCTTCCGACAGACGAAGCAGTATTTGGAAACGGGAATCTTACTGGAGCGGCCGTCTATTCCGGAAGTAAAAGAAATGATCCTGCGCCACTTAGAATTATTGACGGAATTTACGGGAGAAGACATGGCCATCCGCCAGATGCGCAAGCATGTTGGCTACTATGTTACCGGCTATATAAATGCAACAGCTATGCGCCGCGAAATTAACCGTTGTGAAACCAGGGAAGACTTCGAGTCAACGTTGAATTCGGTGTGGTCGGACAAAATAATTGAAAAGTCAGCAATATGAATACTTTAGTGATAAATTATTGACAGTGTAAATTAGGAGAAAAAAGATGCCACAGACATTAATTTCAATCATTGCGTTAATTCTATCAATTGCAACAATCGTAATCACATTCTTTCAATACAGAGCACAGAAAAATGCCATTAATGTAACCAATAAATCGATAGTATATTCCGATAAATTAAAAGCTTGTATCTTTGTAAAGGCACTGTGTGAAAACTGCGTATACAATTACAGTTTGTTGGATACAGGTGCAGATATGGGAAAAGAAAAATGCTTGAGAGATCTGGAAATCTTGTTAAGAAATCCTTTCCTGAATGATATGCAGGAACAAATAACAAATCCGGAAACATTTGAAAAATGGTTCCTGAAAGCGCAGATTATCGATAAGAATATTGCAATCATAAATGTATTGTGGGAAAAGGATATCGCGGGCCCTGTTGATGATTTTTTATATGCGTATAAAAAAACGATGAATCAGCTGTATGAATATTATGTTTCTGAGTTCACAGAAGTTGACCTTCGGAAAGGGTACCTTCCGATTACTGAAACAATAAAAGATGGTGACGCAGCAGACAACATAACCTCAGCAATCGAAGACCTGAAAAAAAGTATGAATTCCTTGTCTAAGAACGGTATATTAGAAAAAATGAGAGAAGGCATCAAATAAGCTGCGAAAAGACAACCCGGACTTGGCAGTCAGTGACATTAGGGTAAACATTGACAAAGCGAGACGCTTAATATATAATTTCCCATGCTTTTTAATGGGTGAAGTGGCACTTTATGTAACTGGATTTTGAGGAAATCATCCGAAAAAAGTGAAGGGAAACCTTTTAGTAATATTTAAGAAAGGTAGTGTTAGTTATGGCAGATACAATCATTTTAACAAAACAGAATTTAAAGGATCTTAAGGCAGAGCTTGAAGATTTAAAAGTTAATAAACGTAAATATATCGCAGCTAAGATTAAAGAAGCGAGAGAGCAGGGCGACCTGTCCGAGAATGCAGAATACGATGCAGCGAAAGACGAGCAGAGAGATATCGAAGCCAGAATCGATGAATTAGAAGAGATGATCAAGAATTCTCAGGTGCTGGATGCGAAGAAAATCGATTATGACAAAGTTCATATGGGATCCAAAGTAAAAGTTCGTGATATGGGAACTCGTAAAGAAACTACATACCAGATCGTTTCCACAACAGAAGTTAACTCACGCGAAAGAAAGATTTCCTACGAAAGCCCAATCGGTGCTGCTTTGATGAACAAAGAAGTAGATGATGTCGTAGAGGTAGTTGTTCCTGTAGGAACGATAAGACTGAAAGTTCTGGAAATCCAGAAGGCAGATATGTAATTTTTAGGGCGCTGGCAAAAGCGCCCTGTTTCATAATAAAGAAGAAAATAATCAGAGGTAGAACATGGCAGGAAATAATCAAAACAAAAATGCAGAACAGGATGTAAATCAGCTTCTGAAAGTTCGTCGCGAAAAGCTGGCAGCTCTTCAGGAAGCAGGAAATGACCCATTCCAGATTACCAAGTATGACCAGACGCATCATACCTTGGAAGTAAAGGATCTTTATGAGAAACATGAAGCAGAGCTGTTAGGAAATCGTCCGGCTCCTTTAACCGACGGCTTAGATGAAGTTGCAGCAAAGGAATTAATCAATAATGATTACAACGAGCGCAGAGCCATTATGGACGCTCAGCCAATCAACGTTTCTTTAGCAGGACGTATGATGTTTAAACGTGTTATGGGTAAAGCTTCCTTCTGCAACATCCGTGACCTTCAGGGCGACGTTCAGGTTTATGTTGCAAGAGATTCTGTGGGAGAAGGACCATACGCAGAATTTAAGAAAACCGATATCGGCGATATTCTGGGAATCAAAGGCTATGTATTCCGTACAAAGACTGGTGAAATTTCTGTCCATGCAACGGATGTTGTTCTGCTTTCCAAGAGTCTGCAGATTCTGCCGGAAAAATATCATGGAATTACCAACACCGATTTAAGATACCGTCAGAGATATGTTGACCTTATCATGAATCCGGAAGTAAAAGATACTTTTATTAAGAGATCAAAAATCATTTCTTCTATCCGTCGGTTCTGAGAGAACG
>JAKSRL010000166.1 GCA_024403635.1 Lachnospiraceae bacterium
TTCTTTTTATTTGTGGCGGTGCTTTTGCGGGTTTGGAAAAGATCGTAGAAGGCAGAGGAGATAAGAAGGGGATGAGCTTTGGCGCCGAGGTATCTACCGGAACTTCGGAAGAATTAGATTCTCTGTTCCAGCAGGTTATGCCTCAGGACCTGGTAAAATATGGCATTATTCCGGAAATGGTAGGACGTGTTCCCGTCGTAGTTTCCTTGAATTCTCTTACGGAACAAGATTTGATTCGAATCCTGAAAGAGCCGAAAAACGCACTGATCAAGCAGTATAAAGCTTTATTCAAACTGGATAACGTAGATTTGGAGTTTAAGGCAGATGCAATCAAGGCTATTGCGAAGAAGGCTTTCGAAAGAAAAATCGGTGCCAGAGGCTTACGTAGCATTATGGAAGACACAATGATGGATATTATGTATGAAATTCCATCCGATGAATCCATTAAAAAGTTTGTAGTTACTGCGGATATGGTCAAATAAGTTGGTTTATTATTAAAAAATGATACAGGATTTGACAAGAGTGGTAGAATAGAAACAGATAACAATTGTTGGGCGCGAGATGCGTCTAGATGAATAAAAAAGATTGGAGCGATTCTTATGAAACTGATTATTTTAGGTGGATTTTTAGGTTCCGGTAAAACCAGTGTTCTTATCCCATTAGCAAAAGAAATGGTTGAGAGCTGCGGCGGTGCTGACGGATCAACAAAAGTTGCAATTATTGAAAACGAAATCGGTCAGGTAGGCGTTGATACTGCGTTTACAGAGGGTTCCGGACTTTATACAACTGAACTTTTCAACGGATGTGTATGCTGCTCCATAGCTTCCAGCCTTATGGATTCTCTTTGCAAAATGGAAGAAACCATGCATCCAGAGTTTGTTATTCTTGAAACTACTGGCCTTGCTCGTCCTTACGATGTAGCAGAACAGCTTTGGGAGTACTACGATGAAAACCTCAACATCACTTTAATTACTGTTATTGACGCTAGCAGATGGCTTCGTGTAAGAAAGGTTGCTGGAGCTTTAGTAGAAGAGCAGATTGACCATGCAAATTACATCTTACTGAACAAAATCGATGCTGCCGATGCTGCAACTACCGACGAAGTTGAGGCTGCTGTAAAAGAAATCTGTGATGGAAAAATTTACAGAGTTTCTACTACAACCGATCCAGAAGGAACGGCTAAGGCTTGCAAGGAAATGATTACCGAGGTTAACAGCTGGGAGTAATTCACTGGAAGTATTTGTGGAGGAAAAAATGAGCGAAAAAGAATTCTTAGATGAAAATATAGAGCACGATGAGGATTGTGAGTGCGGTTGCCACGACCATGAGCACGAGCACGAACATCATCACGACCATGAGCACGAGCATCATCATCACCATCACCACGATGATGACTGCGACTGTGACGAGCATGAGCATCATCACCATCACCATCATCATCATGATGATGACTGCGATTGTGATTGTGACTGCGAAGATGAGCATGATCATGACCACGGCCACAGCTATGAGGTGGAAGGCTATAGCATTTTAGAAACTCATAGTCATGAAGGCGCAACGATCTGTTCTTTCGAAAAAGATGTTAAGAAAGATGTCGAAGCTATAAAGGTTGCTATGGAAGAATCCATTAAAGAACTGCAGGACTGGTTAGACAGTACCGGAGCTTTAATAGGACATGTAAAAGGCTATATTAAAGAAGCCGGACCTATTACAACTTTTTCTACAACAGGAAGTACTCTGAATATTGAGGCGCATGAAGGAATTGGTGCAACGGTAGGTTTTGCAAGCATCGTCTTTGGACCAGAGGAAGAAGAATTAAAAGATAAAGTCGTAGAAGTATTCGAAAGACTGTAAGAAACCGTAAAAAGGAATACCCCGCTGAAAAAGACATTTCTTTTTCAGCGGGTATTTTTGTCTCATGTCATAGCAAACCGGAAAACTTACAGGCTGTTTTTATTCATTTTTCGCTTTTGGGAGATTCGTCCATTAGTTCGCCAATCAATGCCCAGACTTCATCCCGGCCTTGCTTGGTTTCAGAAGAGAATGGAATCATGCGGACATCGGTGCCGATGCCTAAACCCTCCCGGATGATTTTCAACTGTCTAGGAATCTGGTTCCTGCTGATTTTATCTGCTTTGGTAGCAATGATAATCGGCTGATATCCATTGTAGATAATCCAATCATACATTTCTTTATCATGAGCTTTTGCACCATTTCGGATATCAATGAGCAGGAAAACGGATTTCAGCTGCTTAGAAGTTCTCAGATATTTTTCAATTAAAGCGCCCCATTTTGCTTGGGCGTCTTTGGAAACCTTGGCGAATCCATAGCCCGGAAGGTCTACAAAGTACAGTTCTTTATTGATGTTATAAAAATTAATGGTTTGGGTTTTTCCTGGTTGGCTCGAAGTTCTGGCCAGAGATTTCCGGTTGATCATTGCATTGATAAGGGAAGATTTTCCAACATTGGATTTCCCTGCAAATGCAATTTCTGGAAGAGTAGTGACCGGAAGCTTGCTGGTAGGCCCTAATACCATTTCTAATTCCACGTTTTTGATGATCATTTTTCACCTACTGAAGCAGAGCATTCATGATCTGCGCATATAATTCTTCTGAATAACCGCGCCAATTGCTGCAGATTTTGGCAGCTTCTTCTTCACTTGGCACAGCGATATTTATTTCATAGAGCAGGGACTTGCCTTCCATTACCTGGCAATGAGCAACGTAATCACCGTTGGTATGCTTGTAATAATCGGCCTGGGTTCCTACTTCGTTTTTTAGAGCATATTTATTATTTTCCAGATAAAGGTTAATGTCTTCTAAGGCACCCTTAGGAATCTGATTCTTAAAGAACGTGAGAGATTCATAACCTTCTGGAGTGATGCTGTAGTAGGAGGTATTACGGATAGTTACTTTTTCAACAAAACCAGATTCAACCAAATCCGAAATCGTACGTTGAATGGTA
>JAKSRL010000167.1 GCA_024403635.1 Lachnospiraceae bacterium
TGTAATGCGTAGTTTTCATATTCATCCTCAAGAGGAGGCCTTGTTCCTACCAATGACATATCGCCCATCAGTACATTGAAAAATTGAGGTAACTCATCAATAGAAAACTTTCTAAGAAAATGTCCTATAGGAATAATTCTAGGATCATTTTCCATCTTGAACATGAAGCCATCCATTTCATTCTGCTCCATTAGTTCTTTTTTACGTTCCTCCGCATCCGTGTACATGGAACGGAATTTATAGAAATAGAATTTTCGTCCATTTTTTCCAATACGAATCTGTTTGAAAAATACAGGGCCCGGATCCTTTGCCTTAATCAATGGCGCAAGAACCAAATATAAAATTCCCGTAATAATAACGCCCGCAAGTCCAGCAATAACATCTAAAAGACGTTTTAAGAATAACTGCCATCCAGCAGCAACATTGTTACTGGTAGTAATGATTACCACGTCTCCCATTTTCTCCACGGCGACATTTGGCAAATCATCCGTTTTATTTAATACGCCGATTCGAACGGTTATACCTGCTTCAAGGAAATACGAAACTAATTCTCTTTCCAACTGCTCATCAGAGAGCGCAATAAGGATTTCATCAACAACTTCGGACAAGATATAAGATTTTAAGTTTTCCTTGTCACTTACGATTGGATATTCAATTTCGGAATCTAATCGTAATGACTCCTTTTCACCGATTCTACTTTCGTCAATAAGAGCGAATCCTTTTACTCCAAACGAATTATAAGGCTTTGCGGATACTACATTTTTACAAGAATCGAGATGTTCCTTATCCGAAACAATCAGCAGCCAAGGTAATACCTCTTTGTTTCTCATTCTCATCCGGAGAAAATATTTCCATAGCAAACGGTAGGCATAAATGGATAAAAATCCGAATATGGCAGTAAAACCAAAAACAATACGGCTAAATAAATCAGATTGCTTTGTAATGAACATATAAAGATTTAACGTCAGCATAGTAACAGCTATCTGAAGAAATACTTTAACTAATTCCGTCTTCTTATTCCTTTGGAGAATGCTTTTATAGTTCTGACCGATCAAAGAAACCAGAAGGTATAATACCAACATAATGATTCCTAATCGGGTGAAAAGAGTCCCCTGACTTGCCGTCAGGGAAAAATGATGCCGAATTAAAACAACCAGTATATATACGGCTGCCAGGACTATCAAATCAAATATTGTAAAATCTAAATGTTTCAGCCAAGACTGGCCCTTCTTTTTATACATAAGACAAATTCTAACACAAATAATCTTATATTACAAACATATGGTATGTATTTAAATTAGTTCATTTTATGGAAAGCTATATACATCCATGTATCCGGTTGCCCGTTGGTAATCATATATCCATCTATTCCCGTTTCTTCCTCAAAGTCCGGATCACAAATGTAGGTCTTTCCACCCATATTAATTTCTACCCAGGAATGAGGACTTAATTCCTCCTCTCCCGGTACATATCCGGAAATCTGATGAGCATCATAGCCTAACAATAAGGCGCAATAGTAAAACGTTGCGGCCATAACATAACAGTTTCCTTCGCTATGCTCATAGCCATATTTTGCAAACCAGGCAGACCCTACGGAGTCATCACTGATATTGGTTTCATACGGAAGGTTCGCACACCAGTTATAACATTTGGCAATGTTGTAATCCTTTTCATTCACCAGAACTGCAGCTTCTTGAACCGCCTGGTTATTTACTCCGTTCGGTGCAATGACATACCCGTCAATTACCGCATTTTTTGCCATGCTCCCCAGTTTATGTTCTGCCGTCTCTACTTCATAGAAATAGTAATAATCGTTTTCGATGGTAACCCAGCCAAGAGCCATACTTCCATCTTTCCGGAAATAATAACGTTCTCCCTCAATTTCCTTCCATGTGTTTTTTTCAGTTTTTACTTCTTTCTCGTTTTCTGTCGCATGAATCGGCATAGCAAAAACTACGGCAATCCAAAGGATACAGGATACCACAAGGAAAGCTCTCATTATGAAATTAAGTTTGATGGACTTCTGCTTCATACGAAATTACAAAACTTTATCGACTTTCGGGATCTTTCGGAGCAGCCATACAACCAAATAAGATACTACAATAGTCGCAAGAATCAGCCCGATAAATGCCGGAATACTATCATATGGATTCAATCCCATATAACGCAGCACGAAGCGTGCCAGGAACATATGAACTAAATAAACACCAAACGTACACTTGTCAAAAGACAGAATGAGTTTCTTAAACCAGTTTTCTTTCTTTTCGTTCTTTTCTTTTTTTTCTGCATCTACTGGTTCTACTGTTTCTTCAACCACTGCTGGCTTCTCTTCCACTGCCGACGGAGCTTCTGCTACTACCGCCTCTGCCTTCGGCAATTTCTTTGCAAAAAGATAGAAAATGCTAACCGCCTGGAGAATAACGATAATGGACGAATAATTAAAGAACATTTCCAGATTCTCCATGGTTTCATAATTCTGCCAACGAAGCAATGTCAACACAACCTGGGCCGCGCTAGAAAGTATTAAACAGACTACAGCAACCCATTTACTGATTTTTACTTCCGGTCTGCTAATAGAATAACCGCAAAACAGATAAAACGGATAAATGGACGCAATTGGAATCCCAAAACCGATTCCGATATTCCAAAGCTTTAAAATTGGAACTAACGATAAGAAAACTACTGCTAAAAGCAGAAAATACCCTAATTCTTTTATGGTAATATGTTCGGTGATTTTCTTAAAAAACGGCATCAGGAGATAGAGGCCGATCAACATGTATAAATACCATAAATGAGACCAGCTGCCACCAGTAAAGAAATTGACAAATCCCTTAAAGAAGCCAGCTGCAGTAAACGCCTCACCATTCAGGACAATGTCATATACCCGGTATAAAACTGTAAATATCAGCAATGCCACCGCCACAAGAAAAATATATTTACTGAAAAGTTTCTTGTAGGTCA
>JAKSRL010000168.1 GCA_024403635.1 Lachnospiraceae bacterium
TCTGCCCATATTCTGTCAGATATTCAGGCAATCTGCAGCCGGATGATTTTGATTCATGAAGGTCATATTGCGTTTGACGGACCGATTGACTCCATTGGAAAGAATATTACGGAAGGCCGAGAAGTCATTGTCCGTGTAAAAGGAAGCCGTGAGGACGTGGAAGCTGTTTTGAAGAGCATTCCTAAGATTGCCTCCTTCCATCACATGGAAGTAAAAGAGCCGGGTTGCGAAGACTTTACCGTAGAAGGGAAAGAAGGCATCGACATCCGGGAACTTTTATTCAAAGGTTTCTCCGAAAAGGGACTGACTCTTCTTCAGTTATACGGAAAGGAAATCTCTTTAGAGAGCACCTTCCTTCATTTGACCGGACAGGAACGGAAAGGAGGAGAAAAGAAATGATTTCGATTTTCAAACGTGAAGTAAGATCTTATTTCCGGACTCCGCTAGGTTATGTTATCGTAGCCGTTGCCTATTTCTTCTCCGGATACTATTTCTTTACGTATAACTTATATGGAAACACTACCGATTTAACAAAATTATTCGAGCTGTTGTTCCCAATCGTTTTATTTTTGGTACCGGTTCTGACCATGCGTTTGATGAGCGAAGAGAAAAGGTCAAAAACGGACCAGCAACTTTTGACTGCGCCGATTTCCCGTTTGGGAATTATTCTGGGGAAATATTTCTCTGCAGTCGTTGTATTCCTGATTGCGATTTCCGGAACTTTGGTAGATGCCATTATCGCATCTTTCTACGGGAAAGTAGATTGGCCATGTGTCATCGGTAACTTTATCGGTCTGTGCCTGTTAGGATTGGCACTGATTTCCATCTGCCTGTTCCTTTCTTCCATTACAGAAAGTCAGGTTATCGCAGCAGTTTTAGGTTTTGCAGTCAGCTTGTTCCTGATGCTGGTTGACGCCATTTCCTATGTTGTAAAAAGTAACTTTTTAAAGACGTTCTTCGAGTACATTTCCTTTAATGAAAGGTATTCTCCTTTCACTTTAGGAATTGTTGAACTCCAGAATATATTATTCTTCCTGACCATTGCGGCTTTATTCATCGCCATTTCTACGGCTTTGTTAGAACGCAAGCGTTGGAATTAAAGGAGGCTGGACATGAAAAAGATATTTAAAAACGAAACCAGCCGACTGAATAGCTTATTGGCAATTCTGATTGTTATAGCCATTGCCATCGTATTTTTACTGAATGCATTGGGTCATTCCCTTTCCGAACATTTTCCATTAAGCGCGGACCTGACCGCCAATGCAAACTATGATATCGGCGACGATTCGAAAGAAGTTTTAGACATGCTGACTACGGATGTTAATATTTATGCTCTTGCTACCAAGGGAAGTTATTCCGGAAATGCATATCTTACGCAGGTAAGAAAAATTTTAGAGCAGTATCCAAAGCACAGCAGTCATATCTCTTTGGAATTTATTGATTATACAACCAACCCGACCTTTACCGCTCAGTATCCGGATCTGACTTTAACCACCGGAGATGTACTGGTTGTTGGTCCGGAGGCAATAAAACAGATTCCTCTGGCAAATATGTTCAACTACACCTATGATGCGCAGGGCAATCTGGTAGTATCTGCCTCCCGGGCAGAAGAAGCAATCTCTTCTGCTATCGTAAGTTCTGTAACAGAAGATCCGGTGAATGTTTACGTTCTGACAGGAAACTCTGTAAGCGATGACCGTTCTACTTTGGAAAGCATTCTGATGGACAACAACTTTGAAGTAAGAGAAGCGGATTTAGTAACAGGAAACTTTGATGAGGCAGAAATTCTGATTCTTTTAGCTCCTCTTCAAGATTTGTCAGAAGATGTGCTGACAAAATTGGATGTCTTCCTTTACAACAATGGCGAATATGGTCGTTCTTTGATTTATGCTGCAGATGTAAATCAACCGGAAATGCCAAATATGGATGCGTTCTTACGAGAGTGGGGAATTGAAGTAGATGGCGGTGCCATCTTTGAAACAAACGAAAACAATGTATATGGATATCAGCCGTATTATCCATTTGCAACTTACACCGAAGAAGAGTTTTCCGCTCAGCTGAAGGACCCTTCCAAGAAAGTTTTACTTCCATTATCCAGACCGCTGAACATCGTCTTCGGATATAAAGACAATAAAACGGTTACCCAGCTTATGGAATTTGCGGAGTCTGCAGGGGTTCGACCGGAAAATGCAGACAGTAACTTCCGTACGGAAGATGCCTTACGTTGGGGCCCGATGCCGGCAATGCTTCTTTCTACTTTAGCAGTACCGAATTCAGAGAACACCAGTCAGGTATTAGTACTTCCTTCTGTTCAGGCTCTTTCTGCATCCTTCGTGGGAAATACTTCCATTGCCAATGCAGAATATTTAACCGCCATTTTGAACACATTAACAGCCCGCCAGGATGCGGTTTCTATTGAACCAAAATCTCTGTCCGGCAACATTTTAAGTATTGCAACCGGTTCTGCTTCCACTTGGGGAGTAATCCTCTGTATCGTTATTCCAATTGGAATCCTAGCAGCGGGAATTATTGTATTCCTGAAGAGGAGGTACAGATAGTGGAAAAGAAATTAATAAAACTGATCATCGGAGGTTTGGCAGCAATTGTTGTACTGGTTGCAGCCTTGATTGTAGTAAATAGCATTTCGGTCAACCGAGACAGCGGCGTAAAAGTTTTTGTTAATAAAGACCCGGAAGAAATCAAGGAACTGTATGTAGCAAATACTACCGGCGGTTATAAAATCTACGCAGAAGATGATGGATATGTATTTGATGACATGCCAGCGAATATCGTAGATCAAGAAGGCTTTTTTGAACTGATGATTCATAGCAGCGCCTTTGGTTCTTTGCGTACGGTAGAAGAAAATGCCGCAGATCTTTCTATTTATGGATTGGATCATCCGTCTGCTATGGTCAAAGTTATTTTCAATGACGGAAAAGAATTCAATCTTTTCTT
>JAKSRL010000169.1 GCA_024403635.1 Lachnospiraceae bacterium
CAATAACAGAAGAAACCAAATTTATTGATGACCTTGGTGCTGACTCTCTCGATATTTTCGAGATTATTACTGCTATTGAGGATTCTTTTGATATCACAATCGATGATAGTCAGGCAGAAACCATCATAACAGTGGGAGATGCTGCTGATGCCATCAGAAATGCAGTGAAATAATGGCAAATTTAACCGATTTTGAGAATATAATCGGTTATAACTTCACCAACATAGAATATCTGAAAACTGCGCTGACTCACAGTTCCTATGTAAATGAAAACAAATCAAAGGATAATCTTTTAGAAGACAACGAACGGTTTGAATTCTTTGGTGACGCTATAATCGAATTTTATATTAGCGAGTATCTTTTTAACAAGTATGACAGTTTCCCTGAGGGCGATATGACGAAGCTCAGGGCTTCTATGGTATGCGAAAAAAGCCTTGCAGAGTGTGCAAAAGTAATTCATTTAGGTGAATATCTGCGCATGGGAAAAGGTGAATCCCGTTCTGGTGGTAGAGAACGAGCATCAATAACTTCGGATGCCTTTGAAGCGTTAGTAGCTGCCATCTACATCGATTCCGGCGATGAAAAAATAGTAAGACGTTTTATTAACGAGCATTTAATTAAGGGACTTGAGAATAAGGACCTGTTTTTTGATGCCAAGACAAGACTTCAGGAACTTACCCAGAGAAATGGTAATAATTCCCTGAAGTATGAGCTGCTCAGCGAGTCAGGACCAGCTCATGACAAAGTATTTGAAATAGCTGTTTTCTTGAATGGATTTGAAATTGGCAGAGGACAAGGCCATTCGAAAAAAGCGGCCCAGCAGAAAGCGGCAGAAGAAGCTATTTCACGAATAAATAAGAGTGATAATTAGGTGGAAAGATGTATTTAAAGACTATAGAAATTCAAGGCTTCAAAAGCTTTGCAAAAAAAATAGTATTTGACTTTCCGGATGGAATAACGGGAATTGTAGGACCGAATGGCTCTGGCAAAAGTAATGTTGCGGATGCCGTACGCTGGGTTCTTGGTGAGCAAAAAATCAAGCAGCTTCGTGGTTCAAAAATGGAAGATGTTATTTTTGCAGGAACAGCAACCAGAAAGCCTTTGGGCTTTGCTTTTGTTGCCATTACCTTGGATAACTCAGATCATAAGTTGAAAGTGGATTTTGAGGAAGTCACCATTTCCCGTCGTGTATTCCGCTCCGGTGAAAGTGAATACATGATTAATGGTTCTGTATGCAGATTAAGGGATGTACAGGAACTTTTATACGATACTGGTATTGGTAAAGAAGGATATTCCATTATCGGACAGGGACAAATCGATAAGATCCTACAGGGAAAGCCAGAAGAAAGAAGAGAACTGTTCGATGAAGCGGTAGGTATTGTTAAATATAAAAAAAGAAAGAATATTGCATTACGAAAACTGGAAAATGAAAGACTGAATATTTCCAGGGTCAAGGATATTTTAAGCGAGCTGAGCCGGCAGGTAGGACCTCTTCGCCGTCAGAGCGAGGCTGCCGATAAATACGTTAAATATCGGGAAGAACTGAAGAATTACGATATTAACCTGTTCTTGATTGAGAATGGTGAACTGAGAAGAAAAATCAAAGAACACCATGAAAAAGAAGAAATTGCATCTTCGGACCTGAAAGAATCTCAGGTTTTATTTGAGAATGCAAAAATCGAATATGAAAAGTTAAGTGAAAACATTCTCCGGTTAGATGCTCAGATTAATGAAATAAAAAACAAAATTTCACAAGGCGATGTTATTAAAGAAAATTTATCTGGTCAGATTAAGGTATTAGAAGAACAGATTAATTCCGTTAACGAGGCAGACACTAGATACAGTCAGAGACAGGAAGAGATTACTTCCCAGATAAAAGAAACGGAAGAGAATAAAAATAAAACCCAACAGGAGAAAGAAGATAACCAGAAAGCTTTAACGGAAGCAATTGCAAAATCCAATGATCAGGACAGCAAAGTATTAGAAATCCAGAATCAAAGCGAAGAAGTTCGTCTGGAAATTGAAAAGAATAAGGAACGCCTGATTGAACTTGTAAATGCGAAAGGTCAGATAAACGCTCGAAAAGAGCGTCTGGAAGCCATGATGGAGCAGATGGAAAAACGTCGGGAAGAATTGACGTCGGACATCGAAAAATATGCTTCCGATAAAAAGGCTCAGGAAGAAAAAGTCTTAAAACTGGAAGAAGAGTATCAGGAGGCTTCTGAAAAAGTTTCTGACTTAGAAGAGATTATTCAGGAAAAGAACGAAGACCTGAAAGATGCGGATTCTGAAATTGCTGGTAGTAACCGCCAGTTAGGTATTGCAAAACAGCTGAAGATTACCAATGAAGCGAAGTTAGAATCCCTCCGTAATATTACAGAACGGTATGAAGGATATGGCAGCAGCATTAAAGAAATCATGAAGCTGAAAGAAAAGAAGAGCGGAATTCATGGTGTTGTTGCAGATATCATTAAAGTAGATAAGAAATATGAAATTGCTATTGAAACTGCTTTAGGTGGCAATATTCAGAACATTGTTACAGATACCGAAAATACGGCAAAAGAGGCCATTGAATATTTGAAAGCCAACAAATTAGGAAGAGCTACGTTTCTGCCGTTAAAAGCGGTTACCGGTCGTGTAGAATTCCGAAATACCGATGTCCTAGAGGAGAACGGTGTGTTAGGTTTGGCTAGCTCTCTTGTAAACGTAGAGTCTCGATATGAAGGTGTAGCGAAATATCTTCTGGGCAGAATTGTTGTTGTAGATACCATCGATAATGCCATCCGCATTGCACGAAAATATAATTATTCATTGATTATCGTTACGCTGGAAGGCGAACTCCTGAATCGAGGCGGCGCTTTAACTGGTGGTGCTTTCAAGAATAAATCAAATCTTTTAGGAAGTTGCATATCTAATTGAATTGTTCC
>JAKSRL010000017.1 GCA_024403635.1 Lachnospiraceae bacterium
ATTTTTCCATGAACTTTCGTTCCCACTTCAATCGGTTCCGAGAGACTATGCCATACATTTCCGTCTTTTTCATGGACATCCAGCACTTCTATTTCCCGTCCGTCTTCCAAAACTATAATACCAGTATCGGCATCCTGTCCTCCTCCTTCTGGATAAAAAGCACTCTGATCAAATACCGCTTTATTGGAATCCACACCTATAACTTCCGCATCAAATTCCGTCATATAAACATCATCATAAAAAAGTTTTTTTGTCATTTTGTCTCCTACTATATTTTCTATATCATCCAATCAATTCCCTTTGCCAACCGCTCACCGGAATCCGCGAAATGCCCGCCGTTATTCCATTCCAAAATCACGTCGCTGACATTTGGGTCGGCCTTCAGAATCTCTTCCTGAGCTCTGGTCCTGTCGCCTACGAGAGCCATAGTTTTATTCCGGGTCTTTTCTTCTTTCCTTCCCAGGCTCAGATAAATCTTGCAATTACTTTTCACGGAATGAGTAGAAACATATTCATCCCATTTATCAAACCATAAAGAGCCGGAGCCACAGATAATTCCATCGAAGGTCTCCGATTCATAACCAGCCCATAAAGCGAAAATGCCGGCAAGAGAATAACCTGCAAGAATCAATGGACGTTCTCCAAACTGTTCCTTCAGATATGGAATAAAGCTTTGCTCCAGCCATGCCAAAGTAACCTTTCCTTCGCCTTCGAATACGCCTTCCCCATAAGCTGCAGGCGCTTTCCAGGGAGAAAAGTCCCTGTTCCAGTCTTCTGCCTGAAAGGCCGCTAAAATAAATTCCTTTTTCGGGCAGATTCTTTTTATAGTATCCGTCATATGCTGGATTTCATCGCCCTGATGGGGAAACATCCCCCAAAGAACAACAGGGCCATTCTCACCCCGCTGAACAATATGGCAAGTTTTATTATCAATGGTAACAATATCTTTTTCCTGTTTCATAACACAAAGATTATATCTTGAAGAACTATTTATGCCTAGTAAAATATGCCTTTCTTTTACTATTTTTCTGTTGAAATCACATCTTTTCTTTTTCTTGCCCTGCAAAAAATCTCATGTTATTATAAACTGATATGCATGAGGATTTCATGTATGAAATATTGATACAAAGGAGATAAGGAATGAAAAAAATAAAATATTTATGTGTCTTCCTTCTGGCTTTACTGATGCTCATTTCTATACTGCCTTTCAGTAGTATGACCGTTCGGGCAAATCCGTCAAGCTGGGTTCCAGAAGGTGACTACTGGTATTATTACGATGCCAATGACGAAAAGGTTTCCGGATGGCAACTAATCAACAATCACTGGTATTATTTTGACCCAGTGAACTACTGTAGAATGGTTTCCGACGAAATGGAAATCGACGGCAAATACTATTTCTTTGGTGATGCGAATGATGGTGCCATGAAAACTGGCTGGGTAAATAGAGATGGCGATTGGTACGGTTATTCCGCTAGCGGTGCCGCTCTTACCGGTTGGCAAACCATCAACAACCATCAGTATTACTTTTATCCTGATGGAATGATGGTCATTGAATGGGAATGCATTAATTCTGCCGGTCAACTTGATTATGAAAACGGTGACTACTACCTCGCCGGTGATGACGGTATTAAGATAGTCGATGCCTGGGGCTTCTACGAAGATGCATGGTACTATTTCGACTCCGATGGACTGTATGTTATCGACTGTTGGTATAAAATCAATAACAAATGGTATAGCTTTGATGAATATGGCGAAATGCGCACCGGATGGGCATGCCTCAATAACGCAGGTAAAGTTGATTATGAAAACGGCGACTACTACTATTTCGGCGAAGATGGTGCAATGCGCACGAATTCCTGGGTATGCATTGAGGGGAATTGGTATTACTATGGTGCCAACGGTAAAGAAGTCCATGGTTTTCAGACAATCAATGGAAAGATATACTATTTCTCCCTAAGCGGACAGATGGTAGCTAATGACTGGGCATATGTTAATGACGATGGTGTAGAATGTGGTGAAGACAGTTCCTACTACTATTTCGATGAAAACGGTGTCATGGTAACGAATCGCTGGATAAGCGACGGTGGCAATTGGCGTTACTATGGTGATGACGGTAAAGAATATCAGGGTTGGTTGAACAGAAATGGTACATGGTATTATCTGGCCCCTGATAATGATAATGTTATGGCAACTGGTTTCGTATGGTTTGACCAGAATGGCAATCATAATACCAGTGGATTAATCAGCACTTCCGACACAGGTTACTACTGTGACAATAGTGGTGCAATGCAAACCGGTTGGGTTGATATTTCTAAAGACGACTTCTCCTATCCAGAAGGCAGATGGATCTATGCTGCTCCAAACGGCGCCCTGTACACAAATGGTACTTATATGATTAATGGCAAGGCATATGAATTTGACATTGTCGGTATTTGGACAGGAAGTAACGGATACAAACCACCAGTTGGCTGAAAATAAAAAATTAACAGAAATAGTAAAAGCGGGGCAAAAGCCCCGCTTTTTTACATAACCCTAAGTGTGGTTATTATTCTCCATATTTTTCCAGGTTCTTCTTAATTAAGAATTCGCTCTTCTCATCGAATGGACCGCTTTCCGAATGCATTTCATCTTCAAAGTACATTACGCACTGGTCTTCTTTTGTTAACGGTCTCCACTCAGGCATTGGGGTGCCATCTGCATCCAGTCCGTTTGGATCGCCCGTCTTAGCGAAGTTTGCCCAGCAATTACACATCTTGCGTGCAAGATCATAATGATGTCCGTCAAAAGGTCTCCAGCATTTCTGCAGAGATTCAAACTCGAACCAAAGGTCGCAGGAATGGAAAGCTCCTGCATCATCGCCAGGGATTGTCGGACCAAATACATAGTAATAAGCTTTTCTACCGTTCTTAGCATACATTCTACCAGCCTGTTTTGCTGCCAGATCAAAGCCGCAAACTGCTAAAGCTTTTCTTAAAGCTTCTGGGTCATCGCTGCCAGCCTGTCTCTTGCAGATTTCCATATATTCGTCAGCGTCATCACCAAAGTTGTCTTTTACCCAAGCTTCCATGTCTTCGCCAGGTTTGGTCATGAATTCACCGTTGGTATTTCCATACATGAAGTCGATGTCGATAATATCGTCATCAATGATGCTTCTGTCGGACTGTTTCAGGATATATTTTCCATCATGAACTGCTGCCATGGTCAGACCACTCTCTAAGAATTTCTCCTCAATATATTTTGGATCTAACTTACGAGCTTCGTCGATGGATTTGCATCCTAAGATATCTTCGATAAAGTGACGGCCACGTTCTTCTGCAACATCAAATTCCGTAGCCATTGGAAGCCATGTATGAGGTTTGGAAATTTCCAGACCACCTGCAGATTCAGCGATTGCTCTCTGGAACAATCCCTGGTTTGCAGGATTTGTGATGTGGTAGTATGTGCTGCCGCCACCTGCAGACTGACCGAAAATAGTAATCTTTTCAGGATCGCCACCGAAGTTCGCGATATTTCTTTTAACCCACTCAATAGCAAATCTCTGATCCAATAAACCAAAGTTTGTAGGAGCATCTGGGTTTTCTTTTGTAAGATCTGGATGGCATAAGAATCCGAATACATTCAGACGGTAAGCAATCGATACTAAGATAACGCCACGTCTGCAGAAGCTTTCTCCGTCAAATTCCATTTCATAGGAATATCCTTCACGCATGCCGCCGCCAAAGATCCAGATCATAACCGGTAATTTTTCATCAGCAGATTTTGCAGGAGTGTAAATATTCAACGCAAGAGATCCGTCTTCGCTCATGGCAACTTCCGGATCAACATGCCATTCTTTTGAATAAAATGCATCCGGATTTTCGCCCGGTGTTTTCTGCATAGTAATAGGTGCAAATTCATTGCATACGCGGATTCCATCCCATGGTTCCGGAGCTACCGGTGGTTTCCACATTCTTTCTCCGATTGCAGATGCTGCAAAAGGAATGCCCTTGAAGATAGTGTTACGGGCATCAGCTCCAGGAGTTCCCTGAACCATGCCGTATTCGGTTTTTGCTATTCTTAACATAATTTCCTCCCAATATATGTCTGTATGCTCCGCAATTATTTTCTCGCAAGATTTTCTTCCGGAGCATTTTCTAAAATTAGCTGTTTGCTAAAATGTTATCTAATTCTGCTTCCAATACTTTTGTGTGCGGACCTTCGTCAACTTCAATCTGATCATAGAAGTGGATGGTTGCAGGTTTTTCTTCCGTATAAGCTGCCCATGCAGGCATTGGTGTTCCGTCTGCATCTAAACCGTTCGGATCACCGGTTTTAAAGAAGTTGCACCAGTAATTGCACATCTGACGAGCCAAGTCAAAATGTTTGCCTGTGAAAGGTCTCCAGCATTTAGCCAGGCTCTCGAAGAAGAACCAAAGGTCAGATGAATGGAATGCTCCTTCATCATCACCCGGCATTTCCGGTCCGAATTCATAAGCCCATCTCTTTGAGGAATTCTTTCCGGATTTCTCATCGCCTCGTAAGAAGCTTCTACTGCCTAATTCAGGTCCCATACGGTTCAGCATCTTCTTGATTGCGTCAACATCATCTAATTTTTCAACTTCAGCTGCGATAATCTGAGCATATTCCGGATTGAAATACTTCTTGATTTCTGCAAGAATTTCTTCCTTGGTTTCACCCTTTGGTCCATCAACAGATTCGCCGTTTGTCCAACCTACAATCATAGGAACGTCAAGACGGTCCCCATGACGTAAGCCTAATTTATTATCACCAAACTGGAATTTATCATCCCATACTGTTGCAAACATTCCACCATGGAACTCTGCTGTCTTATCACGAACATAAAAAGCGTCTAATGCTCTCGCTTCTTCCAAAGTCTTAACTCCTAAGAAATCAAAGAAAGCCTTACCAACTTCCTCAGCCTGAGCTAAGGTCTTCGTGAAGGTACCAGCAATTCCGAAACCTGTTCCTACGATACCACTCATGATGATTGCTTTATGGAAAAGGCCTTCGTTTGCTTTGCAATAAAGCTGTGCAGAAACGCTCATGCCACCTGCGCTCTGTCCACCAATAGAAACGTTCGTTGGGTCTCCGCCGAAAGCTGCGATATTTCGCTGAACCCATTTCAGAGAATACTGTTGATCTAAGAAACCGAAGTTTGCAGGAGCATCTGGGTTTTCTGCTGTGATTTCCGGATGCGCTAAGAAGCCAAAGGAATTCAGACGGTAGTTAACGGATACTACAACGATTCCTCTTCTTGCGATTCTTTCTCCATCGAATTCCATCTCAGGAGGATATCCTTCCTGAAGTCCGCCACCGAAGAACCATACAAACACAGGGAATTTCTCCTCGCCTGTTTTTGCAGGTGTCCATACGTTTAGGTACAGGCAGTCCTCACTCATAACGATTTCTGGATCTACATGCCATTCTTTGGTATATACATTATCAACCAGGCCAGGAGTTCTCTGCATAGCAATAGGTCCAAATTCCTTGCAAGGCAGAACGCCTTCCCATGCATCTGCCGGCTGTGGTGCTTTCCAACGAAGCTGTCCAATTGGAGGCTTCGCATAAGGAATGCCCTTATAAGATGTGATTCTCGGATCAGCTGCCGGGATACCTTCAACCCAGCCAGTTTCCGTCTTGGTTTTACGTAAATAAACTGACATAATGCCCTCCTTAATTTCAAAAATGAAATATCTTTGTTTGGTTATATGATAACTTGAAATCTGTGAAATTTCAATTTCTAACCGTTTTCATAATTATTCCAGTTTGTATCATCTTTCCATCAGCCCCGACCAAAAATTACGCTTATGTACCGCCCTCTCCTTATCCACCTATCAAAAATTACACTAATGTACAACAAAAACGGACGAATTACTTGTTTTAGACAAAAAAATAGAGTTGTGTACCATTTAATACTCTAATAAAGGTACACAACTGTAATTTTTTGGTACGCACATACACAAACGTGGTACACAACTGTAATTTTTTGGTACGCACTCTTCTGAACATGGTACATAACCGTATTTTTTAAGAGATTCTATTATTTCGTTAAATCTGCATAAGATACAGGAATAACTTTTGACAAATCATCGGGTTCAATTTCTACCTGATAACCAATTTTTCCAGCGCTGAACAGAATGGTCTCCTGTAAAATTGCAGTCTCATCCAGAAAGGTGGCAAACTGCTTTTTCATACCAATCGGAGAACAGCCACCATGAACGTACCCCGTTAATGGAAGCAGTTCCTTTTGAGTAATCATGGCGATATTCTTTTCACCGCAGGCATTAGCAGCCTTCTTTAAATCCAGCTCTTCCGCCACCGGAATAATAAAAACATAATGCTCTTTACTTTTTCCTACAGTTACCAGGGTTTTAAATACCCGTTCTTCCTCTACACCTAAAAGCTTTGCCATCTCTACGCCAGACAACGCCTCCTTCAAATCAAAAGCGTAATGTTTGTACTCTATTTTATTTTGTTCCAATAGTCTCATGACATTGGTTTTCTCTTCGCTGGTTTTCATACTAGACTCCTTAGCAGCAGCCATTTTCCCTGCTACCCCTTTTATGTTATAATACTATATCACAAGAAACGAAATCTGTGATAGAATAAGCCATTACTATTTTATCGTTATGAAAACTTTTGGAGAATACTATGATTAGAAAAGCAGAATTAAAAGACCTGGATGGAATCAATTATCTTTTATACCAGGTACATAAAGTACACGCAGACGGAAGACCAGACTATTTTATTCCAGACACAAAAAAATATACCGATGAAGGCCTGAAGAAACTGATTCAGGATGGAATCGATGGGTGTGAAAGCCGAAAGGCTGCGGGATACAAAGAAACCGCGGAAAATCCAATTTATGTTTATGTTGACGAAAATGGAATGATTGCAGGCCATGCGTTCTGCATATTTGAAATCAACGAAGGAAACCACTCCGTTTATCCTAGAAGGAACCTGTATATCGACGATATTTGTGTGGACAGCGACCACCGCCGTCAAGGAATCGGAGAGGCGCTGTATGAATATGTTCTACAGGTTGCTAAGGAAAATGAGTGCGACAGCATCACCTTAAATGTTTGGGAACTGAATCCAGGCGCAAAAGCATTTTATGAGAAATGCGGCTTAAAGCCACTGAAAACAGTAATGGAACAAAGATTATCGTGACAAAAAGACGACGTTTTGTCATGTTTAGAAAGGAGTATTTATTAAAATGGAAAACAAGAACAATACCGTTTATTACGAAGCGAAAAAGCCTATTTTATCCAAAAAGAAAATCGGTATTATCATTGCTGCTTTAATTGTTATTGCGATTATCGCCGCATCGATTACCACAGTTAAACCCGGCCATACTGGCGTAGTTGTTACCTTAGGCAAAGTATCTAATAACGTTCTTTCCGAAGGTCTGCACGTGAAGGCGCCTTTTATTCAGAACATCATACAGATCGATAACCGTATCGTTAAACTCGAAGTAGAAACCGAGGCCTTCTCCAAGGACCTTCAGACCGTCTCCACTGTTTTGGCTATCAACTACCGTGTAGAAAGCGATATGTCTTATAGCATTTATAAGAATGTCGGCTCCAATTATGAAGCCGTTTTGGTAATTCCTGCAGTGAATGAAGCACTGAAGGCAATCACTTCCAAATACACCGCAGAAGAAAGCGTTACCAACCGTGTTCTGATCGCAGATGGTCTTTTAGATGAACTGAATAAGAAGCTGAATAGCAGCGGACTGATTGTTACCGATGTTAACATCATCAACTTCGATTTCTCCGATGTATTTATTGAAGCCATTGAAGAGAAGCAGGTTGCACAGCAGCGTCTTCTGAAAGCAGAGACCGATAAGCAAACCGCCATCACCAATGCAGAAGCTGATGCAGAAACTCTTCGCATTAAGGCAGAAGCTGAAGCAGAAGCAAACCGTATCATCAACGAATCTCTGACAGCTCAGATTATTGAATACAATAAGATTGAAAAATGGGACGGCGTATTACCAATCGCAACTGGTACCAATAATATTATTGATTTGGGAAGTTTTGAAAACTAATTAAACCACGAAACATAAAAAACTGCGGTCCTATGGGCCGCAGTTTTTTATGTTTACGAATCGTTATATAACTCGAAAGTTGAATCTTTTTCTAGTCTTTGCTAAAAATCTATTCTTTCAAATTATCAAATATGGATGCAAGCTCTGAATGCTTCGTTAACAGCATCGCCAATCTGTGCCGGACGTTTTGCATCGCCAATGACAAAGATTTCCGTTTCCGGTGCACAATGACGCATAGACTCTGCTTCTTCGGTCAATGACTTCATACCTAAAGCCAGAAGAACGGTGTCTGCTGGGAAGGTTACGGTTTCGCCAGTCAGCAGATTCTCAGCAATAACTTCTTTCTCTGTAATTGCAGTAAGTTTTGTGCTGTAGTGAATCGGATAATTCTTTTCTTTACAGATGTTCAGCATTTCTCCTGCGGAAGATCCCGCGCTCTTTCTCAACTGCATCATGCCATTTTCTGCTGAGCCCATTTCCAATAATTCAACTTGTTTGCCCATGTCGCCGAATTCAATCATAGCTTCCATACCTACGGAGCCGCCACCGATAATAACAACTTTATCTCCTACCGGAATCTTTCCTTCTTCAGCGTCTGGAGCCCATGCAACATGTGGAAGGTCAATACCAGGAATGTTCTTTGGAATAATTGGTTCGGAACCGATAGCAATAATGATTGCGTCGTACTGTTCTTCATCCAGCATTTCCTTGGTTGCTCTGGTGTTCATTAAAATCTTAGCACCGTATTTATCTGCGTACTTGCCGGCCTGAACCTGAAGGTATTTCAGATAGTCCGCCGTATCGTTCTTAAATGGAGGGATGGCTGCCTTAATTACCTGGCCGCCTAACCGATCGGTAGCTTCGTATAAGGTTACGTCATGTCCTCTCTCACAAAGAGTCATCAAAGCCTGAATTCCGCCAGGGCCGCCGCCTACAACAGCTACTTTTTTCTTCTCAACCGCTTTTGGAACAACACCGTCACGAAGAACGCTCGTCATGCCAGACATTGGGTTAACTGCACAGAAGATTGGCTTTGGAATCATCAGATGCTTCATACAAGTAGAGCATCTTAAGCATGGTCTGTGATCTTCTGGATGGTCATGTGCATATACATTTGGCATATCTGGATCTGCCATCAGAGGACGGCACATTGCAACGAAATCTGCCCAACCATTTGCAATGATTTCTTCTGCCATGTCGATGCTGGTAATGGAACCAACGGTAGTTACCAGAAGGTCTGGATAAGCTTTCTTAACTGCTGCAGCATAATGTACATTGAAGCCTCTCTCCATAAAGAAGTTCTGGCACCAGTTCCGCATATAAGCGCCACCAAAATCGCTGTGAAGACCAGCAGATACATGGATAATGTCGATATGGTCTTTCAGCATTCCGATGAGCTCTAAAGTTTCATCAAAGTGCATTCCTTCTTCTGCAATCTCGTCTGCAGAAATACGGAATTCAATAACAAAGTCTTCACCACATTTTTTACGGATGTTATCACAAACTTCAATCGCGAAGCGAGCTCTGTTCTCTAAAGATCCGCCGTACTCATCGGTACGATGGTTGTACAGAGGGCTGGTGAACTGGCTGATTAAGTTACCATGTCCGCCATGTACCAAAACGATATCCATGCCGGCTCTCTTCATTCTTGCAGCTGCATCACCATATTTATTAATCGTCTCCTGGATTTTTTCTTTCGTCATTGCGATGGACGGAATCGGGTCACGTCCTAAACGTTTTGCACGAATCAGCTCCGTACCGGAAATCAGTTCGGAGGAGCTAAATGGTGCATGACCTACCGTCTCAAAAGCAGTATTCTCGCCATTGTGGTTGATTTCCAGAGAAGCGTGGCAATCAAATTCCTTGCACATATCAGCAAAACGAGCCAACTCACGGATACCATCATCGGAGCTTAAATCCAGCTGATAGGCTTCATCTTTACATTCGGTAATATCGATGGAGGAGTTACCTACATACAGAGTACATACGCCGCCTCTTGCGAACATTCGAAACCAGTCAATGAACTCATACGTAATCTTGCCGTCAGGACTTGCCAGATTTGGTGATGGTGGCGCCAACGTAATTCTGTTTTTAAAATCGATTCCACGAATTTTAATTGGTGAAAAAACATGTGAATATTTAGAACCCATATATACCTCCTATAATTAAGCAGGATGCCGGACCAGAAGCCTCCGGCATCCACATTTAGTTTTTATAAACGTCCAATATCTAAAGCAACTGTTTTTGCAGATGCATTTGCTTCGGAAATATTGCCAGGAATTACGCAATCGCCAACTGCCGTAAATCTTCCCCCACAATCATACAGAGCCATAGCTTCTTCTGTTAAGGACTTCTGTCCTAAAGCGCAAACAATCGTTTCTGCTGGGAAGAATTTCTCACCATCTTTGGTTTCGCCCCATACGCCGCCGGCTTCTACTTTGGTAACCTTTGTAGAGAAATTCGGAACAATTCCGTTATCGGATAAAGCTACTTCTACCGACTGTACGCCAATGGAATTTGGACCCATATTCATTCTTGGAGCCATTTCAAGAACATTGACATTCTTTCCTAAAGACTTCAGGTAAATTGCCAGTTCCATACCAACCAGGCCGCCGCCCATAATAACAACGTTCTCGCCTGCCAGATCTGGATTTGTATAAACTTCCTCTGCGAAGTATACATTTTCACCATCGATGCCAGGAATTGCCGGTTTCACTGGTTTTGCGCCTAAAGCTGCAATTAATACTTCTGCACCGATTTCTTTTGCATACTCAGGGGTTACTTCGGTATTTAATCGAACATCAATGTTTGTTTTTTCAATCTTACGAATCTGCTGGTCGATATATTCTTTTAAGTGTTTCTTAAATGGAACCTGTTCTTCGCAACGGATATGTCCACCTAAAGCGCCATCTTTTTCGCAAAGAACAACTTCGTGTCCATTTTCTGCTGCCGTTAATGCTACCTGCATGCCTGCAATGCCACCACCAACAACTAAAACTTTCTTCTTCTCTGCCGGCTTTGTGATTCGTGCAAACTCACGCTCTCTGTTCGCAGCTGGATTTAATGCGCACCAGAAATGGCCTTTCTGCATTCCACTAGAGAAGCAAGCGTTGCAACGCATGCAGCGAACGATTTCATCTTCTCTTCCATCTCGTGCTTTATAAGGGATGTCTGGGTCACAAGTAAGACCACGGCCAATTTCTACAATGTCAGCTTTTCCGGAGGCAATAATGTCTTCCATCATCGCTGGGTCAGTAAGCGCACCAACGGTTGAAATATAAACACCGGATACTTTTTCTTTTACTGCTGCTGCGTATTTAACGTTCTGTCCGTCTTGGCCGTACATACTAGGGAAAGTGATAACCGTTGTACGTGCCTTGTCCGGAAGACCTACGCCACAGCCAACGCTGCAGTTAATCAGGTCCGCATGACCTACCAACATCTGTGCGAAAGCTGCTCCTTCTTCTACGGTATATCCATAAGGAGAACATTCATCGGCACTGATACGAACTTCTACCGGGAAGCCTTTGCCACATTTTTTATGGATTGCATCCACAACTTCGACAGTGAAACGGGCTCTGTTTTCCATGCTGCCGCCCCACTTATCCGTACGATGGTTGATACGGCTGCACATAAACTGATTTAAGAGCCAGCCATGGCCTGCATGAACCATAACCATACCAAAACCTGCGTCCTTACAGAATTTTGCTGCGTTCGCAAATTTCTCAATGATTTCGTAAATAATTTCTTCCGGCATTTCTTTTACTGGATAGCCTGCGAATTCATCATCGGAAGGACCATAAACGATGTCGGAGGTTGTTCCAACACCAGGGGTGTAAACCTTAGGAACGGCTTTCATTCCAGGGTGCTGAAGTTCGATGGAAGGAATGGCTCCATGACGACGAATGGCGTCTGCCATCTTCGTCAGTCCTCGCAATGGCTGACGGGAATCCAAGCTGATTTCAGCTGCGTAGCCTTTTCCATAAACGCTGTCAACACAAGCCTCGCCTAAAGTTACAGCCGCTGCACCACCCATTGCCTTTCTTTCAAAAAAAGCAATGCAGTCATCGGAAAACTTACCCATTACATTGTCCGGGTGTCCCATCGGTGCTGCAAAAATTCTGTTGCGGAACAAAGTATCGCCAATCTGAATCGGCTTAAATAAATTTGGATAGTTCATGATGCTTCTCCTTTTCAGGTAAATTAATAATATTATTTATTATATTGTCAGAAATACCTCTCTGCAATTGAAAAATGTCAATCCAATTCCGGCACAGAGGAATAATCTTTTCGGTAAATTTCTGCAGCCCGGGAAGAGTCTCCCAATATTTCCAGAAGTCCAGCCGCCTTGGACATCTCCGTATTTACTTTTCTTCCGGTATTATTGGCTGCATGAGCGACAACCGTAATCTCTCTGCCACTTTTTTGGCTTAAAATTCCTGTTTCCGCCTTAAACAAAAGCATAGCCCAAGGAATATGGTAGTCACTGGTTACAATGGCGATTTCATCCACCTCTGGATAATCCTCCTGCAAAAGTTTTCCCGTATTCATGGCATTCTGACCCGTGGTCATAGACTGATTTTCTATCATCAGCCGTCCCTCTTCCAGCCCTTCGTCCAAAAGCCATTGACCCATCACATCTGCTTCTTTCGCATTCGGTACACCACCGCCGCCAGTGCAAACAATATATGCGTTCGGATATTCCCAGGAGCAATACAGACCTACCTGAAGGCGGTCGATTAGCTCATCTTTCATGGTGCCATCGCTTTTCAGTCCATATCCTAATATTACAATGGCCAGATTATCACCGTCGGAAAGACCATATGGCAGTTCATCATAATTGAGTTCCAAGTCCTTTAGGTCCTCTGCCCAGTAAGAATCGATCTCTTTCCAGAAGGTTCCCTGCTCCGGATCTTTTTCTATGACTTCTGCATAGATTTTTTTTATTTTTTCGTTTGCAGCTTCTCCGTATTTCCCTCGTAATAAAAGAGCATCTCCGATGAGTTCCTGCACCGTTTTTTCTGGTTCTGTTTCTGGCGGAGGCGTCGTTTCCTCCGTGATTACTTCTGTTTCTACTTCCGGCTCTTTTTGAGCGCAACCCACGCAGGAGAATACCAGAAGAACGGCCAGAAGTGCCATCCAGGCAATTCCCGTTCTTTTTCGTGTTTTATTTTTCTTTCTGTTAAAAAATCCCATGTTCTTCTCCTTTTCCCTACGATTTATTATATAATAAAAGCTAAGATATAGAAAACACTAAAGGACAGACATAATGAACAAAATTTTATTGATTGACGCAACCAACCGAAAGCTTATTGAACTGGAGGAACGGATGTGTAGAAGATAAAAATTTTTCAGATGCTTATTTTGATTGGGCAAAAGAGTTTGCTTCTGCGGATGCGGTTGTCATCGCCGCTCCTTACTGGGAC
Organism: Lachnospiraceae bacterium; assembly: GCA_024403635.1. Classification (GTDB taxonomy): domain Bacteria; phylum Bacillota; class Clostridia; order Lachnospirales; family Lachnospiraceae; genus RGIG5612. The sequence continues at coordinate 13,477 of JAKSRL010000017.1, forward strand.
TTTTCCTTCCCTGCAGTATTGAAGCAATATCTGGAAGCGATTACCATTGTTGGTCTCACCTTCTATTACACCGAAGAAGGTTTTCCAAAGGGTCTGTGCAAGGCAGAAATCGACCGGTATTTTGAGTAAAAAATGAACTTCAAATACAAAAAAGGGACTTCTTTCAAAGTCCCTTAATTTTTTGTTTTTCAACAACTTATCTCTGTGGTGGAAGGTTTTTATGAACGTGTCTCCATGTTCCGTCTTCGTTCTTAGCTGTTGTTAAGTCGAACTGCATGTTCTCGAATGGATCTGGATGTCCTACCCAAAGAGCGTATAACTGTGGAAGGAAGTCTTTCAGTCTGCCTGATTCATATTCCATATGGCCTGGGATGTCTGGTCTTGGAGGCATTGGTTTGCCTTCTGCTGCCATCTTAGCTGCCATTTCCATCATCTTCTTCATGCCTTCCATTCTCTTCTGGCTGGATACAGAGATGGTTCTCCATTTGATACCGCCTGGGCAGTCTTCATACATATGAATTAAGAAGCCATCATCCGGATCATCTGAGAAGCAGGAAAGCCAGCAGTGCTCATAGCAATCTGTGTATGGATAATGCTGCATTCCAAGACGGGTAATCTTGATAGGTTTTGTTGCGTCAAATTCGTAAGATCCTTCTACAGATCCTTCATAACCAACTTCGCATGGAGGAACGATCCAATCGAATCCATGATGCTCACCAGGAGCCCAAAGAAGGTAACCTTTTTCCATGTTTGCCCAGAACCAGTCAACCATCTTAGCTTCTACACCAGGAACAAATTCTGCTTTATCACTAGCTGTGAAAAAGTGTTTGTCTGCAAATTTTGGATGGAACTCGTATGGAGCTTCTTCAATTACTTCTGCTTTGTCGAAAGGAACACGGCCCCAAACCTTGGTCTCTTCGCCAGCTTCATATCTTCTTTTCTGTCCAGCGTTATATAAATATTCGCCCATTTTTCAATCTCCTTCTCTAATTAACTTTGTATAGCAAAAATACTTTTACATCATTATTATACTTTTCTGTTATGGCTAATTCAATATATTAATTTAAATAAGATAATTAATAAAATTGATAGGTCGGTTCGTTTATGCCCTCTTAAGGATTCTTTCACAGATATATTTCAGTAACTCTTCAAGTATGATACTGAGCAGAACTACGGTCAAGGTTGCAGCGTACACTTCATCGAAATTCAAAGCAGCTTTGGCGGAATAAATAATATGACCTAAGGATTTCGCCGGCGTACATAATACTTCTGCTGCCACTCCTGCCTTCCATGCATAACCCAGCGCACTGACACTGCTCGAAAAGAGTCCTGGAATAATCTGAGGAAGTTTTACCTGTACCAAAGTTTTCATTTTACCAACGTTGTACAACCGGCTGACAGCGTCTAATTCCTTGCTGGTGTTGGCCAAACCATCATAAACGCTCTGCCATATTAACGGAACCACCATCAGAAACGAGATGACAATGGGCAGATTATTTACATCCACAAATAAAAAGGCAAGGATAATAAAACTGACCACCGGAACCGCCCGTATGATTTTCATTGCCGGAGCGAAAATATAATCCATAATTTTCAGTCCATGGGTGAAAAGTCCCAGCAGGAAGCCGACGAAGATGCCCAAAAGAAAGCCGATGAAAATCCGCAGCAAAGTAATGCCTGCCATTTCCAGATAAGTAGGTGTGAAACCGACAGTAAACCATTTTTCAAACACCTGGATAGGTCCCGGTAAAAACAGTTTCAGACGGTCACTAATTAAAAGACTCAGCACTTCCCAAAGCCCGATCCAGAAAACCAAAGGAAGGACTATTCTCAAAAATCGATCTAGTATTTTGTTGTTTGTTAATTTATTTTTCACTGTAATATGCGTCAATTCTTAAACTATTGCTCTATGGAAACGATTTATTTCATTCCATAGAAGAAATCGTTTTCCGGCAATTTTCCACCGATTGCTGTCGGATCAAATTCCATTAATACCTTGAAATAAGGAGCAATCTGCTCCTGCATCTTTTTTCCGGTTACAAAAGTCAGGTTGCATTCCGGAATGGCCTTTTCTGCAATCTTTGCTGCAGGGATGATTTTGTACTTCTCGCAAAGGGCCGCTGCATCTGTTTTATTTTCTTTCACATAATGAATGGAAGCTTCATATTCTTGAAGGAACATATCCACAGCTACTTTGTTTTCTTCAACAAAAGTATCTAATGCTACTATACAGCCCATCATCAGTCCTTCCCCCTGTACCTTCTTCCATTCATCATTGATAGAAAGTACTCGGTTTAAGCTTTCGCTGTTCGTTAACACAGTAGTCGCTGCCGGCTCCGGAACCATAGCTACTTCTGCATTCCCACTCACCAATTGGGCAATCAGTTCATCGTTGGTTGCCACAAACTGAATCTGAACATCTTCTCCAACGATAAGTTCGTTCTGCTCTAAAAGGTATTTCAAAATGTATTCTGGATTTGAGCCTTCGCCTGTGGAATAAATGGTTTTTCCTTTCAGGTCTGCAAAGGAGGAAATACTGTTTCCATTTTCAATGATAGAAAGAACGCCTAACGTATTTACTGCCAACATCCGGATTTTCCCCTCTGTTTTATTGTAAAGTTTCACCGCCAGGTTGGTTGGTACAGATGCTATATTAATATCTCCTGACACAATTTTTGCGCTGATTTCATCTGCGCTGGAAGCAACGGTAAAAACATAATCATTTTTTGCGTTTCCAGTTTCTGCGTCTTCCATCAATTTCACCATGCCCACACCGGTCGGTCCTTTGATACAAGCCACTTCCATAGGAACCGGTTCGTACGTTGCTAGTGCTTCCGTAGATATTTCTTCGGATATTGGTTCGGTCCGGCCGCAAGCCATCAAGCTAAAAAGCATGAACCCACAAATAAATACAACTAATATTTTTTTCATTTTTCCTCTTCACCGAATAAAAAATTTATTCTTTTCTCTTTTTACTAATCCAGCCTCTTCCAAGTGGTCGATACAGCGATACAGACTACTTCGGCCGATTTTCAGCCTTCTTGCTAACTCCGCCAGGCCCATGTCTAAAGACGCCGTTCCTTCCTCGTCTGCAATGGATAACAAATATTCATACAGCTTATGATCCACACTTCCTGCAGAGAAGGTATCCAGTCTTTTATTCAGAAAACGAATGCGGTCGGATAAAAAAGTAATATAGTTTATCGCAATCTGTGGATACTGCTGAATTAGTTCCTGGAAATCCTTTTCTGTAATATAACGGATGCTGCCATTTTCTACCGCAAGAATGCTGCTCAAAGAAGAATCCCATTCTCCAAACAGGGACGCTGCTCCAAATATTTCTCCCACGCCGATTTTTCGGACGGTTATAGAGGCTCCCGCTTCCGTATTCCGAATGATTTTTGCCGAACCAGTGATAATCATTCCTATACTTCCCGTCCGGTAAAGTTCCATTCCCTTTTGAAACCGCTCTGTCTTTAGTCTGGCTTCCACTTTTTCAATTTCTTCTTTTTTTAATCCTTCAAGAATATAAAAGCCCATCGTACCCTCTTTTAGTGTTTTTGTGTCCCATTTGGTACACTTTTTATTATTTTATAATAAATACTCTCAAAAAAGCAACCTGATTTCATAAAAAATGCAGGGCAAAAAGCCCTGCAATCAAATCGTTATTTCTTTTTTTCTATTTGTTTATCCTATTATTGCAATGCGTTAATCAGTCCCTGAAGGCCTTCATTTTTGTAAATTTCTTTATAGTACTCGGTTTCTTCGCCGATCAGGTCATCAATCATCCTCATGCTTAAAAGTTCTACTGGTGCCTTGTCATCGGTCATTACATAACCCGTAGAAACATAATCCACCAAATTTTTATCTAACTTTTTCATCAAATTTTTCAGGTCTGCATTTTTCTCTTTATCAATGTTTTTTGTTAACGTCTGACGATAGTCCGAAACATTTGTTGCGAACAGTTCCCGGTTTGTTGCATAAGGAACATCCACGGTACAGACCTCCGAAAAAACTTCCGAGATAGTGTCTGCCAAATACTGGTTCATGTTGCCTTCTTCTTTTCCCCTCATATTCATGTTAACTACCATGACGCCACCCGGATTCAGATGATCCTTAACCAGATTAAAAAATTCTACCGATGCCATCTGAAATGGAATGGTAATGTCCTGATAAGCATCCACCATAATTACATCATATTTTTTATCAATAACATTCAAATAGGCTCTACCATCATAGGTAACAACCGGTATTTCTTCCGAAAGATGGAAAAACTCCGATGCTAATTTCGTAATATCCTTATCAATTTCCACGCCGGTAATATTCAGTTTCGTATGGTCGCCAAAATATCTTTGACACTGAGTCGCATAAGTTCCCGTTCCCATACCTAAAACCAAAATGTCCAACTCTTCTTTCTCATTAATTCCTGCCATCAAAGGAGCTGCCATGGCATAGTCATAATACATGCCTGTCAGAGTGTCCGATTTCTCATAAACAGACTGAACACCGAACAAAACATTGGTGGACAAAATTACGTGACTATCATCTTCTTTTACCTGCAGGTAGTTATATATGGACTCGCCTTCGTAAGCCAGATCATTTTCCCAAAACGCAAAGCTATCGGAATGACCAAAAATACAGGCTAAAATAAAAACTACGGCACCGACTACAACCTTGGCCGTTTTTACTTTGCTGCTTAAGAAATAGATAATTGCCAGAGCCAGAAGAATGCCTGCAAAAATCAGAAACGTGATGGAAGTGCCAACTGCCGGGATGGTTACAAAGGTTGGAACAAAAGTTCCAATAATGCTGCCGATGGTGTTGGATGCATTTAATCTTCCGACAATTTTACCACTATCGTCTAAATCATCTACCGTATATTTTACAAGACAAGGAGTAACCGTTCCTAACAGGAACAGTGGAAATACGAAGATAATCATGCAGGTCGCAAAGGCGGCCCATACCAGAAATGCATTGCTGACCGTAAAGACCATAACCGCCGCAATACCGATAACGATATATTTTCCAACTACCGGAATTAATCCAATCCAGCTGGAGGCAATAATAATACGTCCATATAAACGATCCGGGTTCGGGTTCTTGTCAGCGCTGCGTCCACCGTAAAGATTTCCCAAAGCCATGGCAATCATAATGGTTCCGATAATAATGGTCCAAACAATCTGGGAAGAACTAAAGTACGGTGCCAATAACCTACTGGCGCCTAATTCTACCGCCATCAAAGACATACCGGAGAAGAACTCCGTCAAATATAAAAATATCTTATTCTTTAATATTTTCCGTTTTTCTACTTTTTTCGGCTCCATATAGAAACCTTTCCTTTCCCATTTTCTCAAACAGTCGTGAAGTCTTTGCCGGGAAGTCCGATTATCGTTCAATTCCGAAATATTTCTTCAGAACATCCAGAACATCTTTTTCCTCAATTTCCTTAACTGTTTTTCCGGCGCTATTTACTTCCGTAAATTTATTTCCCATTAAAGAAACATAGCCTTCTTCCGTACGCTTATTTACCATACGCATTTTACGGAAGCCAGAATCTGGTGCATTCGCGCAATGGTCGCAATGATATAAAAAGTCCGCGTTCAGGAACGGTGTCTCTGAGAACAGAACAACTGGCTGACGCTCTGCATCATTGGATCCATCCTCACCATAACCTACGCCTTTTCCTCTGCACATTAAATGCCATCCGGAGAAGGATTCTTCACACCAATAAGTTTCATTCTTATAGTTCTGCTTCTCCTCGCTCAGTTCTACTGCAAATGGTGCCATCGGTCCGCCAAAGCCTACATCACAGAAATATCTCTTTCCATTCAGGAAAACAAGAATGCCTCGGTGCATTACCGGCGAAAGCACTTCTCTGCGAGATTGGACCCTGCACATAACAGAATATGCGTCAAAGCCTAAATCACGAAGCAGGCAGACAAAAAGACCGTTCAGTTCAAAACAAAAACCGCCTCTTTTTCTATTAATAATTTTGTCGAAAAGAACTTCTGTATCTAAAGTCACTTCCTCGTCAAACATAGCAGAACTTAAGTCTTCAAAAGGAACATAACACTGATGATGCCATACTAAAGAATTCAGGCAATCAATATCTAATTTTACTGGCTCATCAAAGCCGATTCTCTCCAGGTATTTTGTAGTATCCGGAACATGGTCATAAGTAAATTCGTACATGATACTTCTCCTCTACATAGAATTATGGCAATCATACCATATTTTTTAAGGAAGTCGCAATGAGAACAAAGTTTCTCTATACAAAAACAGTACTATACGAACTCGTAGAAGAAATGGTATAGTATAAGTATAAACATGGAGATCGGTCTCTGTCTGTTTTTGCAGAGATTCCGAAGAGAGGAGAAGATATGAATATCCCTGAAGAATTTTTAACAAATCAAGTTTTTGATTCCCGTGCTATCGGATTTAACCGTCAGCTGATTTCCCCACAGTTAATCAAAGGTGGCCAAATCGAGGGATCGAACATCGGTTACAAAGTATTTCCAGATGGAAAAGTATGGGTTTGCTTAGATGGTCCTACAGCAAACGAAGTAAAAGCAGGCTATCCAGGCAACATGGTTGACCTGGTAAAGAATGAAGATGGCATCTGGACAGGAACCATCCAGTATGATGCTCCTGGTCTGAAACAGCTGATTTTCTACGTTGATGGCGTAAGAATTATCAACCCTCTGTCACCAATCGGCTATGGTTGGGGCGTAGGTATCAACTACATCGAAGTTCCAGACCCAGAACAGGATTACCTCTTAATTAAGAACGTACCACACGGCACCGTTTCCCAGGAATATTTCTATTCTGAGATTACCGGTGAAACGGAATGCTGCTATATCTATACACCACCAAAATATCGTGATGATTTAGATACAAAATACCCAGTATTATATCTGCAGCACGGCGGCGGAGAAAATGAAACCTGCTGGACAGACCTTGGAAAAGTAAACTTCATCATGGACAACCTTTTAGCAGAAGGCAAAATCGTTCCTTTCATCATCGTTATGAACAACGCGATGATGCAGATGAATAAAGATGGCAACCCAGTTCTTGACAACAGCCAGTACAACGACATGATTATCCAGGACTGCATTCCATTTATCGAGTCCAAATACCGTGTAATCGCTGACAAGAAACATCGTGCAATCGCAGGTCTTTCCATGGGATCTCTTCTCTCTGGCGAAATGATCATGTACCACTACGATGTATTTGGTTCTGCCGGACTGTTCACAGGCTATACCTATCCAAAGGTATTCAACCGTGGAAAATCTCAGGACGATCAGCTGAAAGTATTTGATGATCCAGAAACCTT
>JAKSRL010000170.1 GCA_024403635.1 Lachnospiraceae bacterium
TATTTTCTTCATCATTATCGCAATAACTTAATACAATATCAATTCCTTCGAAAGGTATTGTCCTGTCCCGTAATTGGCCGAAGCTAGACATCCCTTCATCCGTCTGCTCGTCTTTTTTATCCACATTTTCTATAGTAACTTCTTCCCTTTGATTTGAGGGCACAACACTTTCGCTGATAGTTTGCCCGCCGCAGCCCGCCAGACAAAGCACGAACAGAATACTGATTGCGCAGATTATCCTTTTTTTCATTTACTGCCACTCCCTTCCTAGTTGATCATACTACTGTGAAACTGTTGACTGCTGCTCATCAAAAAAATACCTTACCGGTGGCAAGTGCCGGAAAAACCCAAAACAAAGTCATAATAACAGTAATATATACTTTATAATGTTCTTTTTTATTCGTGTGTTCATTACAAGTATCCTTCTTTAAAACGATGATGAAACACTCGCCTCATATTGGCATTTCACTTTTTGGGAAGTTCTCCCACTTTCCATGGGAGACAACACTGCCTCCCAGTTAAATCTTCATTTGCATCACCCCGCCTCTCTTTTTGAGCATTTAAAATCGATTACATTTTTGTTTTAAGTTTATTTCATTCGTTAATATTAACTTATCACTATAATTCGTTGTTGTCAATATAAATAAAAAGTAAGCAACTACTCTTTATATAATTGGTTGCTTTTTTTATAAATCTATATTATGATAGCACTGGATATTGAAAAGCGAGGGTGTTGCTATTATGAAGCTTACAAACAACGAAATTTCAATTTTACATGTTCTCTGGAATCAAAACCGACCACTTAGTGCAACCGAGATTGTTCAATTCTGCAAAGATAAACAATGGAAATCTGCATCCATCCACCTTTTAGTTAACAGTCTTCTTGAAAAAAAAGCCATCCAGGTTGCAGGCTTTGAGAAGGTTGGCAAAACTTACTGCCGAACCTTTGCACCGGTCTTTTCCCGTGCAGAATTTACCATTCAATCCTTTACCGAGGATTTTGATCCGGATGATGATTTTATTCGAGATGTTGGTGCTGCATTGATCCAAAAGCAAACCATTTCCAGTCAAACTTTGGATTATCTGCAGGATTTAATCAACAAAGCACGCAGTCAGACTAACTGAGAGAACACAGGTTATGGACATTACACTATATTCCGTCCTTATGGCTGTTTTGTGGTATAGCCTTTTTGCCTTTATCTATTTACAGCTGATGAAACGAAACTCGTGCATTCAAACCGTAAACATTTGGAGTATGATTGCTATTGCTGTACTGTGTCTGATTCGCGGCCTGCTTCCTTTTGAGCTCATCGGCGCCAAAGTGATTCCCTCGACCACCATTTGGCCTTTTATTAGGAATGCATTACGTTTTTCTCTCTTCGAGGGCATTTCCGTATTTCACCTTCTGCTTATCCTTTGGGGGGTCGGTTCCGCAGTTTCTCTAGTCTTCTTAATGATAAAGCACATTCGGTTTGGCAGATGGCTGTCCCGCCAACCGATTTACTCCAATGCTCCGCTAATGCAGGCCATAGAAACAATCCTGCCCAAACAACAGGAGTATTCTGTTTATCGAACCAACAGAGTTTTCTCCCCTATGGTGGTGGGGTTTTTGAAACCAGTATTTCTCTTTCCCGAGTATGATATACCACCGAAGTATACGACACCTATTCTCAAGCACGAGTACCGCCATTACCAGAACAAGGACGTCATAGCTAAGTTGATTTTCCGCCTCCTATGCTGCTTCCTTTGGTGGAATCCGTTGACCTACATGATTATAGCCAATTTGGATCATTGTTTGGAAATGAACTGTGACCGGTTCGTTGTCTTAGAAATGACAAACGCCGAACGAACAGACTATTACGAAATGATTTTGAAGGTTTATCGGTCAGGCGAAAAAAACGGCAAAAAACATGTTACCCCTTTTTCTGCCGGATTTGTCAGTGCCGGCAGTGAAAAACAGCTTTGCCAAAGATTTGAGCTTGGTCTACAGCATCCAAGCCCCAAGTATAACCGCATAATCAAAAGTGCAATTCTTGCAGTGGCAGTATGCTCACTTATCCTGTCCTATCTGTTTATCATTCAGCCTTATAACCTCCCTAAAGAAGCGTCTGAGATGTGTACCATCACTGCTGAAAACGCATACCTGGTCCCCAATTCGGACGATACATATGATTTATTTATAGATGGTGTTTTTTGCCAATCTTTAGATGATCCCTCCGTACTTGAATCCGAACCCTTTTCTTTATTACCTATTCACAAAGGAGAACTGAAATGAAAAAGAAACAATTTCTGTCCGCTATTTTGGCTGTTATTATCTTGGTGTTTTTATCCTTCCCTTCCTATGCTGCCATCATTCCCCAATCGCACAATTCCGAAGAGCAAATTATGCGTGCTGAACAAACCAAATGGTATTTCCGGGTATATAATGGTAAGCTGCAAAAACGCCTGTGGTCTCTTACCGAAGGGAAGTGGCTGACAGACTGGATGGATGTCACCTAATTGCAGGAATCTGTTAAATACAGGCAAAGCGCCGAGTGAAGATGCCATGGGCAGGGCGGGGCTCACCGCATTTCTGTTCTATCTTCATCCGGCGCATTTTTTGTTTGTTCCCCGCAGTACTTTTACTGAGTTGCTGCGGGTCTTTTTGTATCAGGAAACGGATACGTTTCAAATGAGGAATTCTGCAGCGCATTCTCTTTTGAAAACGCGAATAAAAACGACGCCCCTGGATGTAGAGAATCACTCATCCAAGGGCGCAATCGTCACAGCGCCGTTGCCTTTCCATTACGTTCTTAACAAGGGATCGGGTAGGAGGCTGACTATCAGTTAGCCAGCCGACCTCCCACAGAACCGTGCGTACCGGTCTGGTACACGGCTCC
>JAKSRL010000171.1 GCA_024403635.1 Lachnospiraceae bacterium
AATGGAAAATCCCTGCATTAGCCAGCGATACTGCTCGTACGAAAGGCAGCGGAGTTCCTGAGAGTTTCTGGGCCAGACAAAGTGGCCTTCTTCGACACGTTTATAGAGGAGAAGAAATCCATCACCTTCCCACAGAAGTCCTTTTATCTTGGAGGCTGAGTGGCCACAAAAAAGAAAGAGCGTACCGGGGACAAAAAGAGAAACCTTGTAGCGCCGTTCAATGATGGCAGCGAGAGAATCGATACCATACCGAAGGTCGGTATAGCCGCATACAAGGTAAACCGAGGCAAAGGTATCCGGAGCAGCATCCCTAAGCATGACGCACCGCCTTAATCAGCGACTGTAGAAATGACTCCGGGATGTCGGAGTCAAACTCGATGGAAAAATCCGGTGTTTTCAGCTGAATGGTTTGGCTTCTGTCTGGGAGAGTAGGAAGAGTTGTACAAGATGTATCAGTTGTACGACTTACTATGAGGGGATTGCAGGAAGACGATGGAGAAGCTAACGGAACAATGTCCGGGAGCATTTGGTCCAGGGCGTTTTCCTTGAGGATACGTTTCCAGTAATAGTAGTTATCCTTGGAAACACCTGCCTGGTCACACCACTGTTTAACTGTGAGGCCGCTGGCTTTCTGCTCTGCAAAGCGAGCCGACCATTCGGAGAGTTTAATTTGATGTATCTTTTGATGAGCATTCATGAGAGTACCTCCTGTGAGTAAGAAGTTGTACAACATTAACAACTTGCACAACTGATTAACGATTCAGGATATTGTCTCAAAGATATGGTATGATTAAAAGGTACGGATGGTTGAGGATTTACTTTTTTTGTATTTGCTTGGACATGCTTTTTGCACATATTCCGACCACGGAAGAAGCTTATCAATAAAGTCCAAAGATGTGTCTTCCATATGCTGGGGAATCTCGGTCAAAAGCAGTTCCAAATACTGGTAGGTGTTTAATCCATTTGCTTTAGCAGTTTCTACCAGACTGTAGATGATAGCACTGGCTTTGGCACCATTTGCAGATTCAATCATAACGAAATTCTTTCTGCCAATGGTGAACGGGCGTATGGCCTGTTCTGCGTAGTTATTATCCATTGAAACCAGACCGTCATTTAGAAATGTGCGCAAGTATTTTTCCTGGTGGATGCTGTATGCAAGTGCTCTTCCGATGTTGGATTGTTTGCCAACTTCAGCGTATTTCTGCTTTATCCACGCAAAATAGGCATCAACTTTTTCGGTAAGAATAAGTTGACGCTGAGAAAGACGGTCCTGAGCCGGAAGGTCATCAAACTCATTATCACAATGCATGATTTCCGTAATCATTGCGTATGCCTTATCTGCGATGGATCCCTTGGACTCTTTGGAACCAATGGATTTAATGATTTCGGCAAACTTACGTCTGGCGTGGACCCAGCAGCCAGCAACGTTAAGATCTTCCCGTTCCTTGCCTAGTTTGTGATAAACCTGGTAACCATCCGTAACGAGAGTACCGGTAAAGCCTTTCAGGAATTCCCGAGGATGATCAGTTCTTCTGGAAGACTGCCACTCAAACAGGACAACCGGTTTTAGTGAAGAAGGTGTATTACGATAGACCCACATATAAGTCTTTTTACCATTCTTCATTTTACCCCCATCAGGCCGCATTACTTTTACCGGTGACTCGTCAGCATGGATTACATGGTTGTCGTATATTTCCTGATGAAGTCGGTCATACAGAAGAGAAAGATATCTTTCTGCAGAACGAATAACCCAGTTGGCCAGGGTGTTGGTTTCCAGTTTAATGCCATTAGATTTATAGGCCTTCGAAAGACGCTCCAGAGGCATGGCATTGGCATATTTGCCATTCATGATGGAGGCAACCAAAGCAGCGGTTGCGATGCTATTGCGGAATAAATCCACCGGACGGTTCGCCCGGATAATGGTACCGTCGTTTTTCCTGGACGCATAAACATGGACATGATGTTCATCAACAAGAAAGGTTTCAGGGACAATGTAGAGTCTTTTATGGATTTCTACAGGAAGCTCTTTGTAACCATCCGGAAATTTGTCGGCAAGTTCCTCTGCACTAAGCTTATGTTCAAAGATTCTTGCAGGAAGACCGTCAAGATCGATGTCGCGCTGGCCTTTTGTTTTGGAACGTTTAAAGGATGAGACAATAACCTCAGTTATTTCAGGCTCGGGAGCATCCGGGGACAGAGAAGCTTCTGCCTCATTAAAAGCATTAAAAAAAGAAAGTTGTCCGTCAATCTGTGCAGTTTCAGATTTGCGGCCGAACTGTCTCTGATTCATCAGACGAAGCTGTTCTGTAAGAAGCTCAATCTGACGGTTGTTGTCAGCAAGACTTGTCTGATAAGCATCCAATTGCTTCTGCATGGATTCAATCTGATCTTTGAGGGCAGAAACAATGATTACCAGAGCCTGTCGGTCAAGTGTATTAAGTTGTTCATCCGTAGGAAGGAACATACCCAGAATCTCCTTGTGATTATCGTATTTATTATAGCAGAGTACGCTGTAAAACACGAACCGAGGCGGCAGACGGATTCGTCGAAATGCCTATACCTGAGATGAGGAAGAAGGGTATACAGGATACTGAAAAGATGTAGTTTCAGAAAAATAGAAAAAGTGCTATGCAGAGCTTTCAGGGTTTAAGAGCAGTCTTCATAAGCCTTGTGAAGCTGTGCACAGCACTTCAAAGAGGGCGAAAAGATATCAAAAAAAGTTCTCTGTTTTGCACAAAGATTTTAGGAAGAATATCTGGGTGAAACATCCCGAATCACCGGGTCAATGGAAA
>JAKSRL010000172.1 GCA_024403635.1 Lachnospiraceae bacterium
AAGATTCAGAAGGTTATGATTGACCAGATGAACTATGGTACTGCTTCTGCTATGTCGTGGATATACTTTGTTATTATTCTGGCATTTATAGGAGTTACAGCATTACTTATTTCCAAGGAGGTATACTACTATGACTAAGACCAAAAAGGTTAAGACCTTTAGTAACTTCTGGGAAAGAAATAAAAAATCAGGTGGTTATTTATTACGTAAAAAAATATTCAGAACTTCGCCAATGATCTGTGTTAATTTTTCAAATTCCATATTATAACCTCCAGATTATGTAATGCCGCAACATACGTTATGCTTCTACGGCCTCTTTGTTTAATTCTAAATTTGCAGCTATTTTAGCAGAAATATCTGCTTCTGCAACGGATACACACTGTAATATTGCATTTTTAATTTCTACGGATTTCGAACTGCCATGAGGCTTTACTACTAAATTCTTAAGTCCCAGCATTGGCGCTCCTCCGTAGGATTCCGTAGAAAAAGCTTTTAGCATGTTTTTAAGATCTTTCTTAATCAGCAGACCACCAATTTTTGTCTTCAGGCTGGTCATCAGAGATCCTTTTATTTTTGTTACAAGAGTGGTGGATACGCCTTCATAAGTTTTTAAGAAAACATTTCCGGTAAAAGCATCACATACCGCAACATCAACTTCGCCTTCCGGAATTCCTCTGCCTTCTACACTACCAACAAAGTTAATACCCTTACACTCTTTCAAGAGAGGGAAGGTCTCCTTCACTAAAGCATTTCCTTTTTCTTCTTCCTCACCGATATTAATGATTCCGACACTAGGGTTCTTTATACCAAGCATGCATTCCATGTAGATGGAACCCATCTGAGCAAACTGGACTAACATATCTGCCCTTGCATCAACATTCGCTCCACAATCAATAATCAAAGTCATACCTTTCAGCGTAGGTACCATGAAGGCCAAGGCTCCTCTTTCGATTCCACGGATTCTTCCAACAATAACCTGTCCGCCAACCAGCAGAGCGCCGGTAGAACCACAGGAAACCAGTGCATCCGCCTCACCATTTTTCACTGCATACATTGCAGTAACCATAGACGAGTCTTTTTTCGTTTTAATCGCCTTTACTGGAGACTCTGCATTTTCAATTACAGTCGGAGTATGAATGACTTCAATCTGCTCTTGTTTATAAGTGTATTTCGAAAGTTCTGCGTTAACTTTTTCTTCAATTCCAAATAATTTAACGCATACATTTGGATTTTCATTTACAGCTTCCACAGCGCCCTTTACCTGCTCTGCAGGGGCAAAGTCTCCGCCCATAGCATCTAATGCAACAACTACTCTCTTTTCTACCAAAACATTTCCTTCCTGATTAAGTCCGAACCAGACTTTTTCATTAAAAAATTTGGCTCATATTTAGCCATTTTTAACATAATTTTACTAAATGCATATATGATTTTCAAGAGATTTCCTATTGAATATAAAAGCTCGTTGTAATATAATTTTCAAAATAATTTTAGTAATTTACCTTGATAAAGTTTTAAAAAAAGGAAGGAAAAAAAATGGCTTTAACAAATGAATATTTAAAAAGAGTCTATGACGGTCTTGCAGAAAGATGCGCCAATGAAAAAGAATTTCTTCAGGCAGTTGAAGAAGTTTTCGAAAGCCTTGAACCGGTAATTGAAAAACACCCAGAATACGAAAAAGCCGGTATCATGGAAAGAATCATTGAACCGGAAAGAACTATTATGTTCCGTGTTCCATGGGTTGATGACAAGGGTCAGGTACAGGTAAACCGTGGCTATCGTGTTCAGTTCAACTCAGCAATCGGACCTTACAAGGGTGGTTTACGTTTCCATCCAAGTGTAAATCTGTCCGTAATGAAATTCTTAGGTTTTGAGCAGATTTTCAAGAACAGCTTAACCACTCTTCCTATGGGTGGTGGCAAAGGTGGTTCTGATTTCGATCCAAAAGGAAAATCAGACAACGAAGTTATGCGTTTCTGCCAGAGCTTTATGAGCGAATTATACAGACACATTGGTCCTGATACAGATGTTCCTGCTGGTGATATTGGTGTTGGTTCCCGTGAAGTTGGATATCTTTTCGGACAGTATAAGAAACTGGCGAACGAATTTACCGGCGTTCTTACTGGAAAATTAGTAGGTTCCGGTGGATCCTTAGTTCGTACCCAGGCAACCGGCTATGGCTTATGCTATTTCACAAACGAATTATTGAAAACCAACGGCACTTCTTTTGAAGGAAAGACCGTTGTTGTATCTGGTTCTGGAAATGTTGCTATTTACGCAGCTGAGAAAGCTACCGAACTGGGTGGAAAAGTTGTTGCTATGTGTGACTCAAATGGATATATTTATGACCCTGAAGGCGTAGATATTGACGTTATTAAAGACATCAAAGAAGTCCGCAGAGCTAGAATTAAAGAATATGTTGACGCAATTCCTCGTGCAACTTATACCGAAGGCTGCAAAGGCATCTGGACCGTTAAATGTGATATCGCTCTTCCATGCGCTACTCAGAACGAAATCGACGAAGAAAGTGCGAAAGCTCTTATCGCAAACGGCGTTATTTGCGTCTGCGAAGGTGCTAATATGCCTTCTACTCCAGAAGCAATCGCTGCATTCCAGAATGCAGGCGTTTTCTTCGGACCTGCAAAAGCTTGCAATGCCGGTGGCGTAGCTACCAGCGGTCTGGAAATGACCCAGAACAGCGAGCGTATTTATTGGTCAGCAGAAGAAGTTGATGAAAAGCTCCACAGCATTATGGTAAACATC
>JAKSRL010000173.1 GCA_024403635.1 Lachnospiraceae bacterium
TTTCATCGTTTCGTCATCGTTTACATAAGCGTTGTAAAATAAAAAGCCACTTAAAATAAAGAACAAGGCCATATGGAAAGAATAGATTAATTTGAACAGAACAAACAAAAATCTACCGTTGCCAAAAAGTCCGCTCTGCACATAACCATCGCAAACATGCCCTATTATTACACAAATAGCGGCAAATCCTTTTATAGCATCAATATATTCAATCCTTTTACTTTGCACCATCATTTCTTCCTGCTTATTTTCTCACATTCTGTCCTAGAACATAACTATTGACAATAAGATGTCCGCCACTGATTCCTGCCAGATTTTCAGACAGAAGAGTGGCAATCTCGCAAACCTGCGCATCCTGCAGAAACAAGTTAACCAATGGTTCATAAACGGACGGACCATAAGAAAGTAATTTCGAGAAACCAATTAAAACAGCGCCTCCGTTATACTTCGTCGTAAGTTCAAATTTTCCTTCGGAAGTTTCTTTTATTTGTCCGATGCTGCAAAACGCTTCTGCTCCCAGTCCATTTTCTTTTCCAATCAGATTCTGTAATTCCTCTGCTCTTGCCTCAGCGTCTTCCCTTGTTGCAAAAGTTTCCGTAAAGGACTTTTCTTCATACAAAGAAGTGCGGTTTGGGTAAGCTGCTCCGAATAATTCCTGATACTGTTCCTTAATCGCCGGGTCCACACTGATATAGTCATCCCGACCTTTTAAATCTGCTAAAGCTTTTAGCACTTCTGCATTATCGGAAATAGGTTCAGTCACATTGATTCCATAACGAACAAATTTTTCCTCTCCCAAAGGCAACGGGTCTGTGAAGAAATCATTGGTATCAAAAATATTAAACACCGTCTTATACTCTCCTGCGTCCTCACTACAGGTAGTTCCTGCGGTATTAAAGGAGTAGGTATAGGTACGAGCCTGTCCTTCTTTTTCATATTTCGCTCCAAGAATATTGGCAAGGGAACCTCCTCTGGAATGTCCCGTAAATAAAATGCAGTCTTTGCTCTTTGGATCATCATTCGCTTCCATGAATTCCTTCAAAAATTCATCCGCCCGGTTTGCTGCGATATCCAGTCCTTTGAAATGGTTTTTATTTGTCCATTCCGGGTGTTCTCCAGTAAGCTCCGTATAAATTGCGTTATCGCATCCCGGATCAAAAATGCTCAGCCATTCTGCAGAAGAAAAACATCCACGAAGAGCAACTACATACATATCATATTTACTGTCCACATTGCGGTAAGCCATGGTCATGGTTACGCTATCGTTCGTATCGGAAGTATATTCTTTCTCGCTAAACGACTCCACATGTTTTACTTCCGTAAATCCCATCTTTTTGAAAAACGAAGTGAAATCGTATGCGCTTTCTTCTTCGTCGTCAAACAAAACACGGTTCTGAGTTCCTTTTTCATAATCTTTCAAACGAAAATAAGAATCGGCGCAGCAAAGAGCCGCAAAAGCCGCCAGTTCCGGATTATATTTTGTATTATCACTTTTCGTAATCCACTTGCTGTCAAAGGTCACATCCACAGCAATACTGTCATCACTCTTTCCGCCAAACAAAGAACCTTCCACATGAGCTGGATACGTAGTGGCAGTCTGACCACAGCCAGCTAAAAGAACGATGGATAAAATAACCGTAAAAATTACAAGGGATAATTTAAAGCGTTTCATAAGTTGCCTCCAAAAATAAGTCGATAGTATTATATCATTTCGTACTGTTTTTTTATATTAATATGCCATTGCAATGATCAATTTCGTGCTGAATAATCTGAGCCGGCCATCCCACAAAAATTTCACTTTGCTTTTTAAAATTCCGGTCCATCCACTCTACCTTAATCAGCTTATATCGCTGAGTTTTCCGGATTCCAGATAAGGAAAGGCAGCCATTCCAACGCAAGCATCTTTATGTGCTTTCAAGGTATCTAGCATATCCTCGCCAATGGAAACGTCTTCCTTGGTTGCCAACTCCGACTTCTGTGCTAAAAATATTGGGTCATGTATAATTTCTCGTATCATTGTTCTCTCTTTTTCTTTTCCTTAATCAAAAAACAAGCCGGTCACGACGGTTCCGCCGCTGACCAGGCAAAGTTCTTCAATAATGGAATAGTAAATAAATAATAATTCATAACATTATGAAGCCGGTTTCCAATCTTCCATATGGATAACGCGGTCACAAATTCTTTCTACAACTGCTCTGTCATGAGAAATGAAAAGCATAGAAAGATCCAAGTCTTTCTGAAGTTTCAAAAGAAGTTCAAGAATCTGCTCTTGAATGGAAACATCCAAAGCAGAAACTGGCTCATCCGCGATAACAAATTTACTTCCACTCATTAACGCCAAAGCAATATTTACTCTTTGCTTCTGTCCACCGGAAAGTTGCCGTGGATAACGGTCTAAGAATTCTTCTGGGAGTTCTACTCGTTCCATCATTTCTTTTACCAGGCGCTTGCGTTCTTCCGGTTCCACTTTTTTATTTTTCAAAGGCTCCTCTAAAATCCATCCGATTTTTCGTGCCGGATTTAAAGATGCTGCGCTATCCTGGAAAATCATCTGCGGCTTTGTCGTATGATGGATAATCTCGCCTGTATAATCCTTATGAAGTCCTAAAATAGCACGGGAAATACTGCTCTTTCCAGAACCACTCTTTCCAACTAAGCCTAAAATCTCTCCCTTCTTTACATCAAAGGTCATGCCTTCACAGATAACATTCTTCTTCGGCTTTTCG
>JAKSRL010000174.1 GCA_024403635.1 Lachnospiraceae bacterium
TCGTCCGGAATTTGGGTCAGCAATTTGCCATCTTTTCCTATGGCCCAGTTTTTGTCTACTGCAACTATTGCTTGAATCATACATTGCCTTCTTTCATCAATAATAAGTCTATGCCCATAGATAATATATGATACCAAAAGATGCTCTTAAAATCAACGTAAACACCCCACATATTGTGAGGTTTACAGCAAAAAATCTCTATTTATTGTGGTTTACCTAAGTATTATACGCAAAATAAAAGGACGTGAGTTGAACTCACGTCCTTTTTCTGTAAAAGCAAAACTAATTAGCGGCCAAATCCTGAACTAACATTAGAACTTACACCGAATCTTTCCTGATTGTAAGCTGCAATTTCTTCGCAAGCATCGGTATAAACGCCCTTGAACGTACTCATAGGGCCTCCCTGCGTGATGCAAGGAATAATTCCATTTGGAGTCTCGTACTGATCCAGTACTTTCTTAACCCATGCTTTTGTATTCTCACGAGAGTTCTCAGGATTATCGACCCATGCTGAATCAATACCGGACATAATAGCAATCTTTCCTTTGTATTCTTCTACCAGAGCAGGAATATTGTTGGTGCTCATTGCATCCTGCCAAATGTCGATTCCGATTTCAGTCATATGTGGAACTAAGGTTGCACAATCAGAGTCCGCATGATGCACAATCAGTTCTACACCATGATCATGATAGTATCCATAAATCTCTTTATAAGGTTCTACAAAGAAATCTTCGAACATCGCAGGAGATATAAAGGTTGACAGCTGGCTACCCCAGTCATCATGATGGAAAACTGCTTCCGGATGAAGGTGGGAACAAGTTTCCTCTGCCATTTCCAGTTCATAATCTTTCAGAACTTTGATGATTTCATGGAGCTCATCTGGATTCTCATAGAACGCCATGAGGAATCTCTGAATTTCCATCAGGTGGTGGCACTGTTCAAATAAGCCAGGAGCTACCATAGAACATAAGAACTGATTTTCTCTATCGATGTTCTCTGCAATCTTTAATGGGAATTCCCATTCAGCATCTGAAAATCCAGAAGCCTTCGGAACTTTTACGTAATCCTGCCAATGTTCAATATCTTTAATAACAATTTTGTCTGGAGTATGTACCGGGAATGGGCCTGGTGTTCCTTCTGGCCACTGCGTATAAACGCCCCATGCGTTTTGAACTGCCGGTCCACCATAAACAGGTCTAGCTCCTGCACCACCCTGAGGGCTAAAAGTCATTCCCAGATATTCAAACTGGTTAACAAAACGATCCGGATGTCCGTCTTTTTTTAATGTTTCTCTAACATTTTCTTTTACTGTTAACATTTTACTTATCCCCCTTTATAAAATCCTTCTTTTAGCGTTTTTTCATCTCTCTCATAGCTATTTTTCTAGCTTTCTTTCTAGCCTTGATTTCCTTTTTACGTTTTTTCTCTGCTTCCTTATATTCTTTTGCTTGTTGTTGTGCTTCTTCTTCTGTCAGATTATTGTTATCTAACCATTCTTTATGAGCACGATTCTGAGCCCGACGAATAATGATTCCAAAAACACAACTGCCAATAATAATTACACCAGCAAAAATACCGCAAGCGATAAAAATTGTTCTATCCGAATATGCCTCGTATGGATGTGACTCCCTTTCTGCTGCGAAAGACATAATCGTGGTACATAAAATCGTAGCGAATGCAAGTGCAGTCGCTACCGCTATTTTGAATTTCTTTGAATCAAATTTCATTCCGTAAACCTCCCAAATAATATAGAGTCTCGAACTGTCAAAAGTATAGTCTTACTCCATCTTATTAATAATCCATTGTATTATACAACAGGTACTATTCCCTTGTCATATAGTTTTTTATTCTGTACTTATGTTATAATAACCAAAAACGGAGGTTGAATTATGGACAAATGTGAAGAATTTCTGGATTTATATAAGCGTCTGGAAGAACTTGCAGTCAATGAATTTGGCGCAAAAGGTGACGGAACTGCTGTAAGCCAGTTACAACGTATGCCGGAATTTAAAAACGTCCGTTCCGAATTAGATTACATCCGGGATGTGCGTAATTTGTTGACGCATCGTCCTCGCATTGATGATAACTACGCGGTAGAGCCTACGGACGCAATGATTGACCTCCTGAAAAAAACGATTGGGCGAATTGAAAAGCCGCTGATTGCCAGTGACATTTATGTCCCTATGGGAAAAGTCTTATATGCAGGGATGGAAACGAAAGTTTTTTCCGTAATGTCTGCCATGTATAAAAAGGCTTATACCCATGTTCCGATTTTAGATAATTCCAAAGTAGTCGGTGTATTCAGTGACAATACTTTGATGAACTATATTTTATTTGGTAATCTCATCATTACCAAGGAAACCAGATTCAGCGAGATTGAGAAATATCTTCCTTTGGGAGCACATTCTTCCGAAACATACCGGTTTGTCGCAAGAAATGAAACCCTTTCCAATATCAGCGATATCTTTGACGAATCATTAAAAAATTCCGACAGAGTCGGCATGATTTTCGTAACAGAGCATGGAAAATCCGAAGAAAAGCTTTTAGGCATTATCACCGCCTGGGATGTTGCCGCTGCCCAGTTTTAGTTTTTTATCGGTAATATACTTTAAGGACCCGAATGAAATATTAGAATCAAAAAGGAACCCAACGGGTTCCTTTTATTATCTGTATTCAGTTAATCCTTGTATC
>JAKSRL010000175.1 GCA_024403635.1 Lachnospiraceae bacterium
ACAATCCATGTAACTGGTGCTGTTTCTAACATCTCATTCAACCTTCCATATAGAAAGATCGTTAACCTTTGCTTCATGGTATTAGCTATGAACGCTGGTCTTGACAGCGCAATCTTTGATCCTACAAACAGAGATCTTATGGGTGCTGTTTTCGCAACAGAAGCTCTTCTTGGAATGGATGATTTCTGCATGGAATACATCACAGCTTACAGAGAAGGCTTATTTGGACCTATTAAATAATTAACCATTATTTGTCCATAAGGCTCCGGCCTTAATATAAAAATTTTAATCTTATAGGAGGACGTAAAAATGTCAAAACTTGAAGAACTCGCTGCAGCAGTTGAAACTGGTAAAGCAAAAATCGTTCCTGGCTTAGTAGAAGAATGCTTAGCAGAAGGTATCGAACCAATGGATATCCTTAACAAGGGTATGATCGACGCTATGGGCGTTGTTGGCGAGAAATTCAAAAACAACGAAATCTTCGTTCCTGAGATGTTAGTAGCAGCTCGTGCAATGAAGAAAGGTGTTGAGGTTGTTAAACCTAAACTCGGTGCTGGCAATAGCGCAACAATCGGCAAAATGAT
Source organism: Lachnospiraceae bacterium (assembly GCA_024403635.1). Classification (GTDB taxonomy): domain Bacteria; phylum Bacillota; class Clostridia; order Lachnospirales; family Lachnospiraceae; genus RGIG5612. Next base: position 585 of record JAKSRL010000175.1, read on the forward strand.
CATGGGTACAGTTGCTGGTGACCTTCATGACATCGGTAAAAACCTTGTTATCATGATGATCGAATCAGCTGGATTCGAAGTTGTTGACCTTGGTGTTGATGTTCCTATCGACAAATTCCTTGAAGCAGCAGCAGATCCAGCAGTTAAGATCGTTGGATGTTCAGCTCTTTTAACAACAACTATGCCATCACTTCGTGACACTGTTGAAGCTCTTAACAAAGCTCCACACCGTGCACAGTTCAAGATCATGGTAGGTGGTGCTCCTGTTACTGAAGAATTCGCAAAAGAAATCGGTGCAGATTGCTACACAGACGATGCAGCAGCAGCAGCTGAAGCAGCTAAGACATTAGTTTAATTCTTAACGAATTTTAAAATCCGATAGGCTACGTGCGTATCGAATTCAAAGTATCAAGCTTAAAAGGACGTCTCTTCGGAGACGTCCTTTTTTCGTACAAAAGCCATTATTTTTTGTAAAATATTTTGAAAATAAAAGTACCAAAATGTGTAAGATGTTTATAGAAAATTGAACTCTTTTAAGATATATTCTATAGTGTACAAAAATAAGTGCAAAATTTGGGAACACATACAAACAAATCAAATTTTAAGCATTTAGGTAAAGAAAAATGAATTACCAGGAAACTTTAGATTACATTGCCAGTATTAACTGGAAAGGTTCCGTATTGGGTTTGGAGAGAATCCGGACTCTGCTGAACATGTTAGGAAATCCTCAAAAGGACCTGAAATTTGTTCACATTGGTGGAACTAATGGAAAGGGCTCTACAGCCGCTTTCACATCATCTGTACTTGTTGAAGCTGGATTAAAGGTAGGACTTTTTATCTCCCCTTATATTGAAGTCTTCAATGAGAGAATGCAGATAAACAATGAATACATTTCTGCTGACGAATTAGCAGAAATTACCTCATACATCAGGCCTTTTGCTGATTCAATGGAAGATAAGCCGACAGAGTTTGAACTGAATACAGCAATCTCTTTGGTTTATTATCAGAGAAATGCCTGTGATATTGTAGTTTTCGAAGTCGGAATGGGCGGAGAACTGGATTCTACGAACGTTATCGATAGTCCGGAAGTTGCTGTTATTACAGCAATCGGTCTGGATCATACGGTTGAGTTAGGTGATACTATTGAAAAAATCGCTGCTACCAAATCCGGTATTATAAAAGAAGGCTGCAGTACTGTTCTTTACAAACAGGTAGAATCAGTAACTGAAGTAATTGCAGAAAAATGCAAGAAGGTTAATTCCAGACTGTACATCTCGGAACCGGAAAATGTTAAATTTACCGGTGTTTGCGTGGAGTATCAGTCTTTCGAATATCCTGGATATGGCGAATTGCGTATTCCTCTTATTGGAGGATATCAGCTGCAGAACGTAGCAGTTGCCCTTAAAGTTATTGAGGCTTTAAGAGACAGAGGTTATACTATCACAGAGGAAGCTGTTCGCAATGGTCTTGCAAAAACAAAATGGCCGGGACGTTTTGAAGTTATCAATAAAGATCCGCTTTTCATTGTTGACGGTGCGCATAACCCTCATGGTATTAAGGCAACCACATCGAGCTTAAAGGATATCTTTAAGGATGAAAAATTAACTTTTATCTTCGGCGTTATGGCAGATAAGGATTATATGGATATGGTTAATCAGGTAGCTCCTTTAGCAAAAGAGGTACTTTGTGTTACTCCGGATAATCCAAGAGCATTGGAAGCTGCAGAACTTGCTAAGATTTACGAAGGCATGGGAATCCCAGCAATTCCTTGCGCATCTATAGGTGAAGCCGTTGACATGGCTTTTGAAAAAGCCGGAAAAGATGGTATTATTTGTGCTCTAGGGTCACTTTATCAAATAGGTGACATTAAGAGATATAAGAAAAAAAATTATTAATTACATAAAATTTAAAGGAGAGAAAAAAATGGCAGAATTCAAATCAGACATTGAGATCGCTCAGGAAGCTACACCTCAGCACATCAGAGAGATCGCTGCAAAAGTTGGTCTTACAGAAGACGACATCGAGTATTATGGAAAGTACAAAGCAAAAGTTGATTACAATTTATTAGCAACTCCTCGTCCAGACGGAAAGAAAGCTAAATT
>JAKSRL010000176.1 GCA_024403635.1 Lachnospiraceae bacterium
ATTTATAGAAATCCGGATCGGTAGTATTTACTTCACGGTCCCAATCATAAATAGCGGCAATCTGGTTCATCTGTCTCTTAATATTAGAAATGTTGTCAGCTGTAGTAATAGCAGGATGGATTCCCATCTTAATTGCATAGTTTTCTGCTGGAAGTCCAAATGCATCCCATCCCATTGGATGAATCAGATAGTAACCCTGCATTAATTTATAACGGCTCCAAACATCACTGATTACATATCCTCTCCAATGTCCTACATGAAGGCCGGATCCAGATGGATATGGGAACATATCCAGACAATAATATTTATCCTTCTTGCCATCGTCAACATTTACAGGTTTTTCTTCCCAAATGTCATGCCACTTTTTTTCAATTTCCTTGTGATTATACACTGCTTTCATTTTTACGTTGCCTTTCTATACATCGTGGTTTCGCTACGGCCGATACCGACTTTCACTTCATCACTTTTTATTATTTTAACAAGTTTCCGATAAGCCCTCTTACCAGTTTGTTTGCTGCAGTTTTACCTGCAGAAGATAAGATACTGGAAGCAACTTTTCCTGCTTCTTTCTTAGCTTTTTCTCTTTCTTTTTTCTTTCTCTCTTCTTCTTTCAGTTTTTCTCTTTCTTCTTTGCGGATCTGAGCCAGTTCCTCTTTTGTCAGCTTCGGTTCTTCCTCTGCTTCTCTTTCAGCTGCCGTTGCTGCTGCCAAGGAAGGTTCTGCTGCCTGTTGCTGAGAAGCTAAAGCTGCATCACGCTCTGCCTGAGCAGACTGTACCAGAGAAGGACCTTCTGCTATGGTTGCTGTAGCTGCTGCTGCAATAGGAGCTGTTCCCGGAGCAAACCCCTGATTTCTAGGTTTGCCGCAATGCTGACAGAACAATCCAGTGTTTCCTGTCTGGCCACATCCACAATCCCATGGACCTTCTAATGGTGCCGGCTGCGGAGCAACTGCTGGCTGTGGAGCAACTGCTGGCTGTGGAGCGCCCGCAACCTTTCCAGTCAGCAATTCATAAGCAGACTCTCGGTCTATCGCCTGATAATACTTCGCATACATATCGCTGGATGTAATCAGATTCTGTAATAATTCATCTTCAATCGTTCCCATCTGGCTCTGCGGAGGAAGAATCTTCGCATTCTGAACCATACTAGGAGCACCTTTTTCATCCAGGAAGGAGACTAAAGCTTCACCCGTTCCTAACTGAGTAATTACTTCTTCCGTTTTGAAGGCCGGATTTACAACAAAGCTCATAGCTGCAGCTCGAACTGCTTTCTGGTCTGCCGGAGTATAAGCTCGTAACGCATGCTGAATTTTATTTCCTAACTGAGACAGAACAACGTCCGGAATATCCGTAGGACTTTGGCTAATAAAGTAAACGCCAACACCTTTAGAACGAACCAGTTTTACAACCTGCTCTACTTTATTCATTAACTCTTTGGAATTAATCTTGAATAATAAATGAGCCTCATCAAAGAAGAACACAATCTTCGGCTTATCTGGGTCACCAACTTCCGGTAATCTTTCATATAATTCAGAAAGCATCCAAAGCAAGAAGGCTGCATATAAATCTGGCTGCTGGAATAACTGCTCGCAATTCAATACGTTAATCATTCCTACACCGTTTTCATCCGTACGAATCCAGTCCATAATATCCAGTCCAGGCTCGCCAAAGAACTTATCCGCTCCTTCCGTTTCCAGCTGAAGCAATCCTCTCTGGATTGCACCAATGCTGGCTGTCGTAATATTTCCATAAGAGGTTTTATAATCATTTGCGTGGTCTCCAACCGCCTGAACAACCGCTCTTAAATCTTTCAAATCCAAAATCAACAGTCCCTGATCATCTGCGATTTTAAAAATGATGCTTAAAACGCCTTCCTGAACGTCGGACAGACCCATTAAACGAGAAAGAAGCATCGGTCCCATTTCCGAAATAGTCGTTCTTACAGGAATTCCTTTCTTTCCGAAAACATCCCAATAAGTCGTTGGATATCCTTTATATTGGAAGCCTGCTTCATCCAGGCCAAATTTTGCAATACGTTTCTGCATATCTTCGGAGTCAATTCCTGGCTGGCTCATACCAGTTAGGTCGCCTTTGATATCAGACAGGAATACGGATACTCCAGCATCCGCAAAAGTTTCTGCCATAACCTTAATGGTGATAGTTTTTCCGGTTCCTGTAGCACCGGTTACCAAACCATGACGATTCGCCATTTTCGGTAGCAGATAAATAGGATTTTCATTTTTTGCCATCCAGATTTTGTCATCAAAAAACATAATTTTTCCTCCGGTTTTTCGCTAATGCAAAAATAGATTACAAAAACGATTTCTTTATATTTTTAATCACAATTTTTTGTAACAAAAACAAACGCCTAGTCGCGCTTTTTAATTGTATCATGAAACGTCCTTTGGAACAAGAAAAAAGCAATGCTTCCGCCTTTATTTTTCAATACACGATATTGAAAATCTCCTCACATTTTAGCTACCCATTTTCCTAAAATGTGATAGAATAACAACGCTATGAATTTACATGATTTTTATTATGATTTACCAAAAGAATTAATTGCTCAGGATCCACTTTCAGACCGTTCATCCTC
>JAKSRL010000177.1 GCA_024403635.1 Lachnospiraceae bacterium
ATCCCAGGAAAGTTTTTTAAACTGTAAAGGTTTCGCTTTTGGTGCCGGAAGATGAATGATATCCGTAAGAACGTCTCGTCCATCCAGATCGTCGTTCAGCTTTTCAATTTCATCCATATCGGTCATATCTACGCCCCGAAGAATCAGTTTTTCTTCCAGTTCCGGATAGGCTTTTATCAACACGTCCAACTGTTCTTTTGCATCAAAATAGGTTCCGTAGATCCATTCCACGTTCTCCAATCCGGTTTTACACATCCGTTCAATTAAGGCAATCCCAAAGGAAGAATCTGCTGCCGTGATTAAAAATTTTCTCATTCCATTACTCCGATCTGCATGCTTGCTTTTACTTTCTTTTCCCCGGCTTCATTTACCGCATTTACTTTTAATACGATGAACCGGAAGGTATCATTTTTTTCGGATACTTTTCCTGTAAATTTCAATTTTTCTCCCGGAAACACGGGCTTGGCAAATTTCACTTCCACGCTCTGAATTAAAGAATATTTTCCCGGCAGATATACACCGGCCATGGTGGAAAGGAAGGATGCTGTTAACATGCCAAAAACGACTTTTCCTTCAAAGCCTTTTTCTTTTGCGAAAGCAGGATTGTTATGCAAAGGATTTATGTCTTCAGTAACGCGTTGAAACACATCCATCATTTCTTCTGTAATGGTGATTTCAAAGCTTTCTTCCTGCCCAACTTGTATTTCATCAAATCTGTATTCGTTCATTTCAATCCCCTGTCTATTTCTGCTCTATTCAAAGTCAAAAATTGGATAATAGTCCTGAATAATTGTGGTGGAATAGGTGTTGATGACCAGATCCGGCTTCTGTTCTTGAATATATTCTTTAATGCTGCCTTCAAAATATCTCGGATCAATTAATTCCACTTTTTTGCAATCCAAGGCCAGAAAAGAAGTTACCGGAATCATCATGGAATCTCCTACGATTAAGATGTAGATTTCATTCTCTGCCAGATTGTTTTCAACAGAAGATAATCCCGTTCCTTCGAAGGACAATAAGCCCAGATAGCATTCCCGTTTATATATATTCTCTGCGTCGATTTGTTCTCTATTATAGGTAACATCAAAGGTTCCTCTTACGTCAATTCCCTTTGCGTTTTTAAAAGTAATATCGGTTTCGAATTTCGGATAAAGGAGAATGAAATCATCTGGTTCTACAGCCGCTAAAGTTGCCCGTTTTCCTAGAGATCCCAAGTAATAATCTTTGAATACCTCTTCCCGGTAATTTTCTGGTTCATACTTGGAAAGATCGAACTCCAGTCCATAATTATCATTTAAGTAAGCGACAATTTTCTTTGTTGCCCAAAGAGCCGTCTCCTGTTTCCAATGATGGTCTGTTTTATAGAACAGGCTATGGAAATCTTTCCGTTCTTCATAAACCGTTTCTCTTATGTCATAACAGTTGATGCCACTGCTTCGCAAATCGCTTACGAGTAGGTCCGTATTATAATTCGCGAAGTCTTTTACTTTGTTTAAGCCTTTGTCCCCATATTTGTCCAGATTTCCAGGGGTTTGAATATATAAGAAGTCCGCTCCGGAACTTTCCGTCATCGCCCGAAGGCCTTCAATTTTTGTAGCAATTTTCTGGATGTCTTCTTTCGATTCTTTTCCGTTGGCGCTAGCTAAATAACCATGATCCAAATAAAGAATACTGTTATATTCTCCCGGCGCATAGATTTTCCATCCAATCAGATTTTTATAACGGACGGCGTTTTCCACAAACGTCGTTCTGCCTAACAGCAGGTCGTTGGAATAGGCATCCACATAGTTTTTACCAGCATAGATCCCGTTGGAATACCCTTTATAAATTCTATCAAAATAGCTGTCGTCTTCCGTAATCTCATAGACCTTGGTTTCGATATCATGATCCATCTGGAACAAGTTGTCTGCTCCTAATTTGATTGCAACAAAACAAACGATGATTGACACAAAAAAAGCAATCATGATTCCGACAACGATGCGCGTCATTACTTTATGAAATTGGTTTTCGTTTTGGTTGTCCATAAATTAAAAGTTAAAGTATATGAACGGATTGTAAGCTTCCGTAATTACTAAAAGGACGGATAATATAAAAATTATCAGCGTAAGAATTCCACGTGCGATTCCTTTCGCTTTTTCATTTGTCACTTTGTTGCTAATACTTCTTGCCAACGGGGTGCAAAGTAGAATTCCTGCAAGAAGGACAATTTTTCCATTGCTCAGATAATCGAAAAAAGCACGATCCACAAAGCCGGCGCTGGTATCGCCGAACAGGTTCTTTATATAGTCCCAAGCCACAGGAAGACTTTCAGCCCGGAATAAAACATAAGCAATCAGCAAGAAGAAAATTACGTAAATGTGATAAATAATCTTGCTGACAGTAAATCCTTTGGTGGTCGCAGCTTTTAAGGCTTTTTTCCCAAACTTGGATATACTTTCAAAACTCATGAGCACGAAGAACAAAAGTCCCCACACAATGAAATTCCAGTTTGCTCCATGCCAAAGCCCCATAGCTAACCAAAGGGCCAAAAGAGATAAAACGGCAGGAACGATTTTTCCTTTTTTCTTTCCCAATTTCTTCCGGG
>JAKSRL010000178.1 GCA_024403635.1 Lachnospiraceae bacterium
GCTCGGGCTTCGCAAGCGAAGCTTCTCCTCGCTCAACAGGCTAAAGCCGTATATATAAAACGACCCGTTATAATAACGGGTCGTTCAACATAAAATATCTGTATTACTTTTCAAAAGAAAAACCATATTCGTTCGCATAATCTTGCATTATACTTATTATCAAGGTTTTCTCCGTGTTATTAAAAATTTCGCTATACTGCGTAAAAGAAGTAACTTCGTTTTTATCATAATTCTGGGCTACGGAGCCAAGGAGTTTCATGGCATCTTGCTCTGACATTTCTGACATATAAGACGTGCTGTCTATCCTATGCTTATCCAGTTGCTGAACAATTGTATTAAATCGGTTAAAACCATGCCCATATCCATAATGATAGTCTCGCAGCGAACGGACAGGACCCGGAAATTTTTCTTTTAGACTTCCGTCTACATAAACATCCTCCGCGTCATCGCATCCGACATAGAAGTTTGTAACCGCATCGGTGTAAGTAACGATAAGTTCGTTGTTTCTCCATTCAAGAACTGCACTGGTTCCTCCCGCATCCGAAACAAAAAGATGATAGTCGCGCTTTACAATATTACGCATATTGTGATTACGTGCAAATTCCACAACTTCATCTACGGTTGCACAATTATCCAGGGCAGACCTCAAAAGCTGCGTGATGGATGTCACCGGAAGTCCCGGTGTATCTTGGTATACCGCTGTTTCGCCTTCTTTTACATCTAAAGCAAGAATCGATGCGGTAAGACCTTTTTCATTTATTCCATCCATGCAAAGGTACGGAAGAAATGCAAGAAAGAGATGCGTTGTCTTTCCTTCATCAAGTGCACCCTTCACATAAGGAACTTTTAATACGCTTACCCATGCGGCATCTGCTACATTGATTGAACTGTACTTCCCTTCCGGATTCATGCGAAGCACAACATTAAGACCCGTTGGATTTCCATCAAAATCCAGATGAGCAAGGTCATAATTCCGTCCCGTGATCACGTCGCCGTTTTCATTTTGTGTAAGGAAAGCGGAGCAACCTCCCGCCCTTACAAAATTTAGTGGCAGTTCAATCAGATTATTCTCATATTTTCCAACATATTCTGCATAATAAAGTACGCCATCATGATCAACACGTTGCAAATTCTTGATGTGTCCGCTCAGCGTTATTATTACATAGGTTGCAGTTCCTCCAAGAAGCACAAGCAATGCGAGCAGAATTATCAGCAGGATCCTTAAGCCTTTATGTTTTTTCTTATTTTTTGCTTGTCGCATATACATTCCTCTACGGAAGGCTCCTTATTTTGATACGGATCATCTTATGGTACCGATCAGAATGTCAGATCCAATACTCTGCTATCATCTTCAAAGAAACGAACTCTCATTGTCTTTTTATTGCAGTTCGCTACTGTTGTAAAAACGGTTTGCCAATACTTGCCCGTTGCCTCAATCTCTTCTCTTGTCATGCTGTTCAGAAGATTTTTATTTTCATTTATTTTTGCAAATATTTCTTCTCTATTCGCCTCTGCCAGAACATAGTCTGTGGTCCAGTATGGTTTAAGAGTTATATTTTCGGAACGAGGATCATATTTGCATTTTTCAGGGAAGTAGGACTGGTAATAGGTTACCTTATCGATCAGTTCAAACATATCCTCTTCAGAATTAACAGCTTCAACGCCTTCCATAACTACTTCATATCTTCCAAGGCCAATTTTATATTCCTCTTTATCCGCAAATTTTTGTGTAATATAGAAGTTTGTGTGTGCAGGATGTTGCGGCAGGAAGCTGATTTCATTATCTGCAATCTCAACCACGCCATAGTCTCCATTTGCATCCGCCAACTGGAAACAGAAGTTCCATGTAAAACCAGGTGCCTTTGGAGTATAGAAATCAATTGTTTTCAGATACTCAACCGCCTCTTTCACTGTTGCACATTTCTGGCATACCAATCTTGGAATAATAAAAGCTACCGTTCGGATTTCTGCCTTAGGATTTGTTCCATCACAAACATATTTTAAAGTGCCGTCAGGATAATATTCTCCCGTACGCATATTGACCTCGCAATACAAACCTTTTTCATTCAGAACATCTATGCAAAGATATGGGAGACAAAGTTTCATTTCTTCTGAAATACCATTTTCCAAAACGTCCGCATAGCTTGTTCCTGACATGTTTGTGTAAGATACACCTATGGTTTCATATTCTCCCTCAACTTTTGTTCTGCAAATATAAGCAGGTTTATCTGATATGAATAAGTCCAAATTACGGCCTACAATTGTATCTCCGTTTTCAATGGTTTTTGCAACTGCTGTACAGCCGCCTCCCCAGAAATCATATTTTTCTTTTATCAGCTGATTCACTTTTTCAAAATCCAGAGATGTGTATGTACCGCCGTCAATAACACGGTCTAGTAAAACAGTTGGTTTCATCTTAATTACCTCCATCATAATCTAGTCCTATTAGTATATCTTGTTTTCTCTGTCTGGTCAAACCAGACGTTTTATGGTTGTCGCTCATGAAAAAGCGCCGCCACCCGTAAAACGGGTGGTTCGAGGCGCGGGCTATAAGCCCTT
>JAKSRL010000179.1 GCA_024403635.1 Lachnospiraceae bacterium
TACAAGATGTAATACCTGAATGCCCTACCCCAAATGGTGCATCGTTCAACACAAAATCCATCCATCGAATTTTACATTAACATATGCAGTGTTATCATATAAACAAACATAAAATGATCATTTACTTTCTTATGTTCAGGAAGGCACTGCTATGAAAAAAATATTTTTACGTTCTTTGCTGCTGGGTCTCTTTATCACACTTTTAACCGGTTGCGGCAAAGATAATTTATCCCCATCAGATACTTCATCACAAACCTCTGTATCCGTTTCGGTCAGCACCGACTCCCAATTATCTGTATCTCTGTCTGAGGAAACAGCTTCCGAAAATAGTGAAACACCACAGGAGCCTGCAACAGAGAGTATTTTCTGGGATTTTGAGGGAACCCCTCAGCTTCTTTCCTGGGATAAACTTGAAGCAGTTATCCCTGCTGAATTAACAGAAATTTTTATTGGTGAGATTACCTTAAAATGTAACTATGAGGTGGTTGATCCCTCAGGGGCTTGGGAAATTCTGCTGCGAAAAGGCTGGGAAGATTCGGACGTTATTCGTGGTATTGTAGATGAGGCAGCAAAAAGTCCGACAGAGTTAACCATCAGATATCTTTCCGGAGCATCAAAAATCATAAAAAGCGCCCCTTTTCTGTCTGTGTACGGGACCAATGTTTTACTTAAGTCCATCACTCTTTCAGGTGAGGTACTGCCTCCGGATTCAAAGACTTTCAACAGCTACATAATTCATCTTGCAAAAGATTCACATATTGATATTACTTCTTTTGGTAAGCGTCCGAAGATCACCTCCATTGAAGACGAGTCAATTCTTACACTTAACGGTTCAAGAGAGCTGATTGCCCTTAAGGAAGGCTGCACTAAAATAAACTACGAAACTGCGGATGGCTCCTATGAAGGCATTGTAACTGTATTTGATCAGTCCACTTACATTAGTCCTGATTATAGAGGCATCAATACCGAAAACTACTTTACTGTATTGGCTGACCACAAGAAAGCCATGGACGAACTTCTTGACTGCGATATAATTTCCTTCAAAATGGACTACTACAACGGTTCTGAAGGTTATTGCAAAGACGTGGACTCCAATCTTTTGGATTTACTGGAGGGTGCATATGATTTGCTTTTCACCTGCACCTATGACAACACCTCCCAGCACCACTATTACAGTTTAATTACCGGCTTCGAAGAAGATGCCGAGTATCTGGATCTGTCCTTTGCAGAAGGCTATCTGTCCTCCTTTGAGGGAGAAAAGAACGTACAGATTACAGTTCCGAAGGAATCTGCTGATTCCATAAAAAAGATGGGCAGACTCCAGATTGTGGGTGAAGGTTACAAAGTATCCCGGGTTACCTTAATCGGCTCCCCCGTAAGCGAATATACAGGAATAACCGCAACAGCCGACTCACCTGTTCCCGCAAACGGAGACCTTCGTGTCAAAAAAGCCAATATTGTTGGTATGACCGGTGACCCGATCAGACTGAACGGAGTAGCCTGCGGCTGGAATTCCGGATGGCTTCAGTACTGCAACAGCAAAACCTACGCATTTTTACGTGATGACTGGGGATGCAAAGCAATCCGAATCGGCATTACCACTGATCAGGAACAGGGATATTGCACGGAAGATGGTTTACCGGATGAACTATACTATTACGTTTGTGCACAGGTTGATGCCTGCATTGAATCCGGAATGTACGCTGTTGTGGACTGGCATATGTTCCGCAATCCTTTAACAAACATGGCTGAAGCTGTGGAATTTTTTGAAAAGGTATCCCAAAAATACGCAAAGGTTCCAAATGTTATCTATGAAATATGTAACGAGCCCTGTGACATTCCCGAAACCCCCGAAAAGGAGGATTCCTGGAAGAATATAAAGAAATACGCCAATACGGTCATTCCGGTAATCAGGAACAATTCACCCGACGCAATCATTATTTGCGGAAGCCCTTCCTGGTCAAATGATCTTCGTTCTGTAATGAACGATCCCTTAAAGTATGACAACCTGGTTTATACCGATCATATCTACGAATGGCACTATGAGTACCAGTTGCCTTTGGAAAAAGAAGCTGTAAAGAAAGGCTTTGCACTTTTAATAACCGAAACCAATCCCTCCTACGATGACGGCGGTAAAATTGGTAAAAAGGACGATTCACACTATCAGGAATTTGAAAAATTATGGAGTAAAAACAATATCGGTATATTCATGCATTATTTTTCCAATGACGCAGGCTTTACTGCCTTAACCAAAGAAACCAATACCCGTTACGGCTGGACTGAAGAAAATTACACCGAAGTTGGTAAGTATATGCGAAAGCTTTTCAGAAAAGCTGCCGGTCTTGAATAAATTCGATAGTTTATTGATTACAAAAATGCGGAAGCACAATAAAGTGTTTCCGCATTTTTTATGATTCCATAATTTAAAATGAGTCCGTATATT
>JAKSRL010000018.1 GCA_024403635.1 Lachnospiraceae bacterium
GGCTACGTTCATACCTACATGTTTGAAGGTAACCATGGATCTCATTCCACCAATTGCAGCACCATATGCTGCTTCTGCTGCTACTTTTTCGTTTGGCGCCCATTCGCAATAGATGTCGTCTTTGTAAAGACCGCCAATGTTCTCTAAGATTTCTGTGCTAGGCGTGCCTGGATATGCTGCTGCAAAGTGAACACCACCTTCATAAGCACCACGTGCGACAGCTTCATTGCCGCTCATAATCATCTTACTCATTGCTTTATCCTTCCTTACACTTTAATAATTTTTACTATGTTAAGGAAATTTTATCTCAAATTTCCGTATATAAACTTGTCGACAACATAATCAATTAATGATACATAATTCTTGATTCTTTTTCAACGAAAAATCCATATTAATACAAGCTTTGTGGCACTGGTTCCTGTTTTTTGCTCTTTCGGAACTCATTATAAGCCTCGCTGACTCTTCCCTGGGTTCTTTCATAGGAATTCATAGCGGATTCGGTATAAGCAGCACCCCAGGAATATGGATCTTTTTCTGCGTCACAAGGAATAATCGTATAAGCGCCATTATACTTTTCTACCCAGGTCGGGAGAATTTCCAGACCCGTAATTTTTACGTTCCCATTATTAAATTTTGAAAACGTTACTTCAAAAATCAGGCCGTCTTCCGTGTAACCGCGGTTTCCATCTTCATCCATCAGTTCCGCTCTCTGGTTGGAGAGTTCGTTTCCCATGGAATACAGGCATAAGGTCTTATGACCATTGCTGCTCGTTAACGTATCGTATTTCTGAATAACATGTGGATGTCCTCCGATAAGAACGTCTGCTCCCAGTTCACAGATTTGCTGAGCGATTTCATACTCATAATCATTTGGCTCATCTGTATATTCATTTCCCCAATGGATGAACACGATTTTACTGTCAACTCCCAGCATATTCATCTCATCCATGGATTGTTTTACATTCTCATACAGCTCGTCCAGATCCGGATAGCAGAAGCTGTCTACCAGATTGACTGCGCCTTCATCCATTACGATGCCGTTTAAGGATTTAGCCCAACCGGTAGAATCTCTGGTGTCGTAGGTAATGCAAACCATACCTAATTTAATATCGCCAACCTTTTTGACCATTACAAAATGCTCTTTTTCATCATATCTGGTTCCGAGATGTTCAATTCCATTCTCATCCAAAAGTCTGAGTGTTCTCAACATTCCATCAAAACCCGTATCATAAGAATGGTTATTTGCAGTCAGACAGATATCAACGCCAGCTTCTTTCAGGGTCGGAATCAGACTATCCGGGCAATTAAAAGTCGGATACCCACGGTAAGAACCCGCTTCTTCTCCACCGCAGGTTACTTCCAGATTTGCAATCATTAAATCCGGCTCTTGATAATATGGAGCTACCAGATTAAAGCAACCGCTAAAGTCATAACCATAGCCTGTATCTACCGCCGAAATAATCGGCGTATGAATTAACAGATCTCCGGTAGCACCTACCGTAATAGACTCCTCAATCTGCGGTTCTGCTAAAACGGCACGCAGGTCCTCCTTCTCCTCTTCTTTTCTGGTAAAAAACAGGCCTGCAATAACTGCTGCCAATAAAACGACAACAATAATCAGCATAATTCCCGGCTTAAAACCGCTTTTTTTCTTTCGATTGTTTGAATTCTTTTTACTCAGACGTCTCCTACTACAACTAAATCAGTCACCACCATCCGTAACAAAATCTGCCAGATAGTACTCATCTCCATCACGAACAAATATCCAGGTCATATTTGTATTCCAGGTTTTTACAGCTTCATCTCCCTGATAAATGGTCTCCACAAAGCCGATATCACAGGAAAATACGCCTTCCGAATAATGTTTAAAGTTTTCTGCTCTCTTTTCAGTAATCTGAACATCGCTATGTTCCTGCATCCAGGAAACATCTGCGCTGGTAGCATTATCATATGCCGGAGACCCATCCAACATTATGCTTGCTATGGCACCTCTGCCGGCATCTCCGGAGAAATAATATGCATATGGTTCCATGCAATAAATAACACGGTCATATACTTCATTAATAAAGTCTTGGTCTGCTTCAAATCCACCGGTATAGATGTTGTTTTGTAAAGGACATACAACAGGAGTCTTATCCCCTTCCGAATAAGTTACTTCCGGATTCACCCAGATTCCCTTTACCGTATAGGTAGAAACCTTCGGCTGTTCTCCAATGATTCCCCAAGCCCTTAAGTTGCTTAGAAGCTCGATTTCACCTTCTAACTCTGTAATAAACCTTTCCGGTACTTCTTTGCCATTAATATATAATTTTGTTCCCGCAGGAATCTGAGCCTTTAACGTCTTTGGCTGAAGATCCGCAGAAAGCAATGTAGTATCTTCTTCCTTCCAATCAGAAAAACCAAATGTAAACTTTTTATCTGACTTAACCATTCTGATTTTCAGTAGTGCCTCATCTCCTGCTTTTACCAGATAAACATTCTTCTCACTATCACTTTCTGCATTAAGTCTCCGATAAGACACGTCAGAGGAACTGACTTTTGATTCTATTATACTGGCAATTGCATCCGTATCTGTCATCAGGCTATCATCATCTATGGATAGTCCTTCCGCTGTTACGAGATGAATATCCCCATATTCACTCTTCTCAATGTTATTGATTATGGCCTTAGCATATCCTTCCGGACGGCTCTTTTCAAAAGCAGATAAGAAAAACCATAAGCAAAGCAAGGCTGCTGCCAAGATTGCAGAAAATGTAATCAAAATTGTCAGGAACGTCTTTTTAAAAGTCTTTTTCTTCTTTCCTTTTTTTCGTTTAACGGATGTCGGTTTCTGCAGATCAAGTTCCTTTTTTTCAACTTGCTTTGATAATGGAAGGTTTTCTTTTTTATCGCCCGTCCGTATTTCCTGGCGTTGGTTCTTTCTCTGTCCGCCTTCTGCTGCCGGTCTCGTTCTTCTTGGACTTTGCTGTCCACCTTCCGCTGCCGGTCTCGTTCTTCTTGGACTTTGCTGTCCACCTTCCGCTGCCGGTCTCATTCTTCCGGCTTTTTCTGTCCGGTTCTTTATACGGGAAATCTCGTCTGTTGATTTTCTCCGTACGCGCTTTACCGGATGTTCTCCTGCTTCCTCCGGTCTTTTTTGCATTCTGATGCGACTATTCAGTTGTTCATTCTGCGTTTTTATTTCTTTTTCCATAGAATGTGTATAACTCTTCTCAATGATTTAATAATGTTTCTACTCTTTATCTAACTAAAAAGGCATTTGGTACTTCTCTTGCTCCAGAAAGAGCATACGGAGTATTTAAAAACTGTCCGTGATAAACCATCTGCGTAGAGGAACCTCCATCGAGGGAAGCTGCGTTAATTGCCCCATAATCACTCATAATTTTTATCATATCAGAAAATGTAGCCCCTACAGAATTTGCTTGCCTTCCATCCGTCGTTACAAAGATTACCGTTCCATCTGCAGCCTGACCAATAGCGGTTCTTGGATTCAGTCCTCCACCTGCACCTGATACTTCCTGTTCTTCACCATTGACAATTAATACTGGTGCATACACAGTCTGAACACAAACGCAATCTCTTAATCCCATGTCAAGAGCTTCGTTGTATGTCAAATTACCGATGACCATTTTGTTATCCTGTGTAAATCCGATTGCTGCATGAGGCGTTCCATCATCTTGATAGCATAATTCTCCTTCCGAAATAACAAAACCATCTGGAAGGCCACCATTTCCTTGACCATTCAGATCATAGAAACCGCCGCCATTAATTCCTGCAATGGCGCCATAACGTTCTGCAATTTTATCTACCGTTGTTCCGCCACTGCCATCGTATTCGCCCTTATTTCCGACAAAGACTCTGGAAGGGTCCCGAATCAACATAACATCGCCGATATAGGTTGATCCGGATATTTCATAGGTTTCAATGTCCTGGCTGTTCGTATCGGTTGTATCAATCAGTCCCGTATCGGTCTTTTCATCATTAGACTTTACCGTATTATTATCAATAATCTTCTGAAGTTCCTCATCAGAGAAGAACAAATCCGGTATCCAATAAAGGGCGCTGGTTTCTCGTAAAGACATTGTCAATAGCTCTGCAGCATGAGGAGAAGGGCCCTTCATGACAATCAGCAAAGCAAGTACAACAGCAAGAATAAAGGTTCCCAGACAAGCACCTATAACAGCCAATATTTTTAAGATGAATTTGATTAATTTAATCATTTTTTATTTACATATACCCATTTTCTCTGAATGTTATAGCTGAAGATAAATAAAAGAAGGTCAACTACACATTTTACAATCAGTTCCAAAACGCCGCCTACATGCAAAATCTTTGTGAAGAAAAATACTAAGGCGTAGGATGCAAACATCTGGCAAATAGCCAGAATGTAATATTTTACAACGGTGCTCTTCACATTATCGGAAGATTTGAAGACACCGTTACGATTCAGCAGATAGTTACAGAAAGAGGAAATCACCCTGGACGCTATAGTACAGATCAGTACCCGAGTACCAACTGTAACAACATTTGCCAGAACAAACTCTAAAATACCATATACTCCAATATCCACAACCCAGGAAGCAATGGAGCTAATGACAAATTTGAAAAAATATCTCAGAACAACGCTATAGATCTTCATGGAATCCTTTATAGGGTTAAAATGTGAAGATGCGTTGTCGTCAATGTATATTGTTTCGATTGGTACTTCGTAATAAGGAATTCTCCTGTTTACGATTTCAATCAGCATATTGGTTTCATATTCGTAACGGTCACCAGCCAGCTTTGAAAAAGTTTCAAAGCAAGAAGCTGGAATAACGCGCAGTCCCGTCTGGGTGTCTTTTAATTTAATTCCACAGGAAAAACGATATACGAAACTGGAGATTTTATTTCCAAAACGGCTTCGCTTCGGAATGTTTTCTGAATCAAAATCACGACCACCAATGATGACCGAATCCGGATGCTCTTCAAAGGCCTTCAGGCAATCTTGCATAGATTTTACCGAATGTTGTCCATCTCCATCACATGTTATTGCATCATCAATATCCAAACGGTTGTCTGCCAGATAGGAAAAGGCAGTCTTTAAGGCCGCACCTTTTCCTTTATTTACTTCATGTTTTAAAACAACAACCTGCTCGTTGGCTGCTGCCTCGTCATAAAAATGGTCATAGTCTGCACTACTGCCATCATTCACTACTACAATATCTTCAAAGCCTGACTCAATTAATTTATTTACGAAATTTGTAAATTTCTCATCCGGATTCAAAACCGGAAGAATAACTGCTGTTTTCATTACTACGGGGTCCTTATTTTCTATTATTTCTTGTCGGTCGGTTCTGTGGATTTCCTCTACGATATTGTTCCGCTCTCCGCTGTCTCGCTCTCTTTGCTGCTAAGGCTTTTTTTCTTGCCTGGGCTTTTTTTGCTCGAATTACCAGAAGTAGTAAAACGACAATGATGACAACAATCACGATAATGATAATAATCAAAACCGGACTGGCTTTCTTTTTCTCTTTTTCTGCCTTTGTGGTTTCCTGTTCTCCGGTTTCTTCTGCAGAAGTTTCCTGACGTGCCTGTTCGTCCTGAACATCATAAGCTACCAGATGTTCCATAATATCGTTACCATTGTCTAAACCGACGGTGGTGCGATAAAGTCCGAATCGGGTGCAAGCATATGGTGCCATATAGCCATCGTCATCGATTCCATCACTTACATAGTAATCCATCCACTGTTGGGACTCATGACGCAGATAACCTTCCTTCGCAACTTCCAACGCAGTCTTTCCACCGAAACTGCTTAATGGAACACGGGCATCAATAACGATTTCATTCTCTCCATACAGGTGGTAATACGTCTTTGGAACATCCCAGGTACCATACTTTGATGCACTATCCGGATACTGGCTGGAATCCCCAGTTTTCTCTACGGCTGCTGCAATGGCGGCTGCTGCCAGACGATGTTGGCCATGACCATACTCGCCTTCAAAGTCCTGGCTGATAACAACCTGCGGCTTAAATTTTCGAATTACTTCCGTAACAAAAGCCGTTACTTCATCCAGACTTTGATGCTCTTCCGCCTCTTCTAAGGACTGTGAATACCAATCACCGAAAATACCCATCTGTGGGTAGTGATTCAGGCCCATGGTCCAGATGCAGTTCAATAATTCATGAACACGGTAAGGCTCATTTCCAAATGGATCACTTGGAAGAGCGTGATCTACGATATAAGCAGCCTGAATTCGGTAGTTTCCCGAGTCTGCATAAGTTGGAATCAAACCGCCAAAGAATAAAACATCATCATCGGAATGCGTGGAAAAATAAAGTATGTCTGCTCTATCATATGGAGGTTGCCATACCTGTACCCAGTCCGGAAGATCCCCAGCAGAAAAAGCATAAATATCTACTAAGGTAGCTCCTCCCGACGGAATCGTAATGGTTGCAGAATTTGACTTGCCGCCAGTTTTCACATATTCATGTAAGAAGCCATTGGTTCCACACTCCATACTGTTCCCACCAGAGGTTAAGGTCCATTTAGAAGGTTCTTCATCCCATTCAATATACAGAGAATCAATATTCTCCCCACTCGTTACGGTGATGGTCGTTCCTCCTTCAAAATGTTCCTTGGAACGGATATCGTCATCATAAAGGTTTTCACAGGCGCTTCCATCGGAACAGTTAAATTCGATATCCAACTGCGCCGCCTGGGTCTTTATGATAAAAAACAGGCCGAAACATACTATTGATGTAGCTAAAGTTATAATAAATTTTTTCACGTCAAATTCCTTCTCTATTTTTCCAATAATCTCTTATATTCTTCCTGAGTATTAATATTATGAAAGAATCCCTCTTCAATAACAACGGTCTCATATTGACCTTCCACGGCTTGAATCATCTTATTCTTTCCCTGAATCAAGCTTTCTTTCATCATTTCTGCAACTTCCCGGGAATAAACGCCAACCAGTGGATCCAGTTTTCCGTTACTTTCACGGAAAAATCGTACTGGCTTTCCTGTCAGACCTTCATAATCCCGGTCGTATAATCTAGATAAAAGTTCCAAGTCTGCATTTGGCACGTCAACCGGTATAATTGCAAACTCTTCTAACTCGGTCTGCTCAAAAACAGAAACCATGGCACCTAAAGGCCCTTGTTCCGGATAAAGATCCGTGACAATTTCAGGCTCTCCGATGCCGTGTCCCGACAATATATATTTTATTTCCGTAGCATGTTCTTCGGTATCTGTAGAGATTAGTATCCGATCAAAGTACTTTTTTCCACACCGAACAAGCCTTTCAATAAAGGTTTCATCACTAATGTGGAGAAAGACCTTATCCTTCCCCATCCGAGTACTTTTGCCTCCGGCTAAAATAACCAGATTCTTCATAGAGGAATTATAACATAGACTCCATAAAAAGAAAAGGACGGCCAACGGCCTCCTCTCCTAGTTCTTCTCGTCGAGAAGTTTTATAAGTATTTCTTAAAAAATGGAATTTTCTTAAGAAGGAAAAAGATGACAAAGCCAGCGGCCATTACCGTCAGGCAAAACAACATGGCGGAAACCATATCGTTAAAATGCAGGGTCTGGGTAAAGAAATTCAAAACCCCCCACTCTTTAAAAGCTTCCATCAGAAGCAAATGTAACAGGAAGATTCCAAAGGTAGTACCGCTAACCGTAACCAGCGCCTTTTGCAATTCTGGCTTGGTTTGTACTCGATCGAAAACAAATCTTGCGGTAACGTATAATGCAATCACATTAACGAGAACAAAAACATTATGGAATGTCTGGGAATCGGTCATGGAACAAACGCCCGTAATCTTCGCTTTGTAAAGAGTCAGAGCCGAAGCCAAGAAAAGACAAGCAACATTTACTGCCCATAATATGGCCAGTTTCTTTCCCGTAACTTTCTTAATATCCATCCGGTTTTCCATATAATAACCGATGCATGGATAAATAATCGCATTCGCCGTAATCCAGCTGAATTTCAGGAATCCATTAAAGGTCGTAGATCCCTGCCAGATCAAATACTCCAATATCGGGCGAATTGCATAGGAAGCAATCGCCAAAATCGTCATATAAAGGAAATGACAGTTTGTCATATTCTTAGCCAGTACCCGAATTAACGGAAGAGCCATCAAGAACGGAATAAAGGAATAAAAGTACCATAAGTGGTCTGCATGGTTGCTTGCCAATAACACTTTAAAGAAAAAGCCGAAGGAAAGAGTGGATAACTGATAACGATATCTCCAGACATAGTAAATGGCAGAAATAACGATAAGAATGATAACCATTCGTAATACCCGATGTAGGTACAAATCTTTTGTACGCTCTTCTTTTGGAATTAATAATGCACCGGAAACCGCGAAAAACAACGGTACAGAAACCCGACAGCATATGGACAGAATCAGATAAAACCAATATTGAAAGGAGGCCGCTGGATAATTACAAAACAAAAAGAAGCCATCTAACCCCGTATGGTTAAAAATGACAAAGAAACATGCAAATATTCTTATGGCCTCAATATGAATACGTTTCTTTTCCATTCTATTTCTGTAAAAAGTGACGGATTACCAATTCCCCATCTACAATATCGTCTTTTTCTGCAAAAAGACAAGTTCTCTCTGGATGCCATTGAACACCGGCTACCGGAAGACTTTCATGTTCCAGAGCTTCTACAATTCCATCTTCCGACCAAAGGGTCACTTTTAGACCTTCTCCTATGTCTTTGCAGCCCTGATGATGACTACTATTTACTTTAAAAAGCTCTCCATAAACAGCTTCAATTTCAGAACCGGAAACGGATTGAACAAAATGCTGATTGTCCACACCTTCGGTGATTTCTTTATGTTGCTCCGTCACAGACAGATGTTGAATCATAGAGCCGCCAAAATATACGTTAATCAACTGACAACCCCGGCAGATTCCAAAAACCGGCTTTTTTGCCTTTACAAATAAGTCAATTAACCGGAACTGGCCTTCATCCAGTTCTTCATCGATACCCACGCTTCCATTGATTTCCTCGTTATAACGGGACGGATGAATATCCGCGCCACCCGGAAGAAGCAACGCATCATAAACGGACAAGTCTTCCATCTCTAAAGAAATATCAAAATTCATGCCAATGCGGTTCAGTGCATTGGCATAATTTTGTACATGGTCTATCGTTCGTTCTGCAATTAAAATACGCATTTTTATCCTTCTTTATTTTTTCAAACCGACTTATTTCGCGGTCACTTCATGGTTGGTAGTATCATCAAATGTTACCACTACGGAGAAGTACGGTGAAATCTTATTTACAGCCGGTTGGAACAGCTGCCAAACAACATTGGTTGCATGATTATCCGCCATAACAAACAATGCATTCTGAATCAAGCTATCTCTCATCGTGTTAACAGCCGCTTGCTGAATCTGATTCTGCTCTTCTGATGTTAATTTTATATCTCCAAAGGAAAGGAATCCTTTTTCCGTATCTTCAAATTCTGTCTTATTAATGTCCGGAATAATATATTGTAAACAGGAATGAGGAATACGAATATTTACTATATTATTCTCCATATCTACATCAATATCATCTTCTTTCAATTTCGAAAGATCTATTGTGTAAACACCTGTTCCATAATATACAATATTCTTCATCTTCGAGAACAATGGGAAATTAAACAAACCTGCTTTGGAAATGGTGGTTGAAACGGTCAACAGCTGTTCGAACACAATCAGTTCCTGCTTCTGCACGGCTTCTCCTAAAATAGCATTCTTAAACTCAACGGCTGTGCTAGCATTTACTGTACCGGTATCTAAAACATGATTCGACGTCGTAACCGTAATATCTTTCTTTCCAAATAAACCATTGGCGCTGATGTTTCCAATGAGAATAATCAAGGCCATCCCCAGAACAAATCCTAAAATCAACCCGCCAATAAACGTTTTTTTATCGAAATTAAATCGACCTCTTCTTTTTCTGTTTTTACCGCTTTGCTTTCCACTTTTTCCTTCCAGTTCTTCCCGAATCTGCTGTCTAGCTTCTTCGATTAAACGTTCGCGAGCTTTTTCTTCTTCGGTCTTTCTTGCCATGCTCACATTTCCTCCTGTAATTTTCTGGACTGGCTCATGATGGTCTTAAATGTCTCTTTAATAAATTCGGCATTATCTTCACTGGCAAGAAAATCGATGGAAGCCAGTTTCTTTTCCTCCACATTCTCATCCAGGATTGTCATTCCATTTTCCTTCTTATAACCGCCAACTTCCCAACAGAGATCAAATCTCTCATCCAGGAGAGCAATAATTTCTTTATCGATTTCGCTGATTTCTTTTCTATATTCTTCTAAAAGATTTTTGTTCATGATATTGCATCCTTTTCTAAACAAAATAAGTATTTTTATTTTACCCTAAAAATGCTATTTGCAACAACATTTTTATTAAAATAGTGCTATAATAATATTTCAAATATTCTTAGGAGGTACCCCACCATGAAAACATTTCCAAATGCAGCAAGAGGTATTAAAAATGTATTTAAAGCGGAAATATTAGAGTTATACTCTATTCTTGCCGTTGTCGTTGGAACAATTTTTGTTGTTTGTTCTATCACTACTGGAAGCCTCAGTGGAATTCTTATCCTTTCTCTGTTGGGAATTCTCATTTCCCTGGGCAGTCTGGCTTTATACATCGTTTCTTTTGTAAAGATGCTTACTGGATTAAAAGCCGCTGGTGTAGATGAAGAGGTTTTCAAAAAAGCTTTAATCTGCGTTATTGTTAGCCTTGGAGTTGAAGTAATCGCCATAATCCTTTCCAGTTTCGTAAAAAGTTCGGTTGGCAACGACATTGCTTCTGTTATTTCCAGAATTGCTGATTTAGGCGCTACCTTTTTTATTTTAAATGGATGTTCCTCTCTTCTTCAGCAAAGAGGCGAGACTCAGTTAGCAGCCAATGGAAAGAACACATTAAATATGATATTAGTGCTGTTCGGCATTTCTATCGTATTCCGTATCATTCCTCTTTTTATTATTTCTATCGTAGGAGATATTATTTTCTTGATTCTTTTTGCAATCGTTTCTGTTATTGCTTATGTTAAGTATTTAGCATTCCTGAAACATGCAGCAGGAAATCTCGCTTGAAATTGACATCACAGGCCGAAACAAAAGGGACCGTTTTTCTGGCGGTCTCTTTTTTTATTGAAAAAAAACAACAATGGATATAAAATAGTTGCGTAACATATTCTATCAATTTGAAAGGAAAGAAACATGAAGAAAAAAATAACCCTTATTATGGCAGCAGTTCTCGTTTGCGTTATGGCTTTTGCTATGACAGCATGCGGTGGTGGTTCCAATGGTGGCGGTTCTAAAGGATCTACTTTAGACGTTGGCGATTTCACAGTGTCTGTACCAAGCGGATGGAAATCATTTGAATCAACCGATGTATTTGGTGAAAAGGATGAAAATGGAAATTCTCCTGTAAAAACAGATCAGATTTACCTTGTTAAAGGTGGAAAATCTGAATTTGATGTTTTCTCAAAACCTTGCGTTACTGTAACATATTATCCAAACGAAACTGTAGAATCCCAGAAAACCGGCTTATCATGGTTTGTAGATGAAATGACAGATATGGATTACACAGCTCAGGGCATTGAATGCGCAGCTGTTGAAACAAAGACAGAAAGTTTCTTAGAAGAAGGCACCTTTGATACAGCTTACTATATCTTCATGCCTCTTCCAGAAGGCGGCCTTTTCTTAGCTAACTTCAGCGGTGATGAACTGAAATTAGATGATGCTGACGTTAAGACAATCATGGAAAGTCTTGCACTCAAATAATTTGAATTAAATATTTGACTCAAAAAAAAGCTTCTCATTATCGAGAAGCTTTTTTCGTCTTTTATTTTATCTTATGCTTTTTCAAAAACGGTCTTCATGCATTTGTAAGTCATGTAGCAGTCGAATTTCGCAACGGTTTCGATTGGTGCATGCATCGCAAGAACTGGAACTCCAGCATCTACGGTGTCAATATTGCGGTTTGCAAGATCTAATGCAACGGTTCCGCCGCCGCCCTGCTCATTTTTTCCCATCTGGGTCATTTGCCATACAACGCCATTATCATTCATAAGTTTACGAAGTTTTCCAACAACCTCTGCGGATGCATCCGAAGCACCGCTCTTTCCACCATGTCCGGTATATTTACAGAATGCAACACCATGGTTAATCTTAGAATCGTTCTGAGCCTCGAATACCTCTGCATAATTTGGATCATATGCTGCGGTAACGTCCGCACTTACGCAGAAGGAATGTGCGAAGCAGTCACGGATATCCACCTTCTGAGTCTTGCACATATCACCAATAAACCATTCAAAAGCTTCACTGATCATACCGGTAACACCTACGGAACCAATTTCTTCTTTATCTGCGAAAATACAAACGCCGGTCTTTTTCAGGTTCTTTGCATCGAACAATCCAGCCATCTCAGCATAAGCGCAAACACGGTCATCATGTCCATATGCTGCAATAAGACTCCGATCAAATCCAATATCAGTAGCTTTCCCTGCAGGCACTACTTCCAGTTCAGCAGAAATAAAATCTTCTTCTACCATTCCATACTTTTCATTGAGAAGCTTCATAATTCCCATCTTTACGCGCTCAGAATCGTTCTTTTCGCCGATTGGGCGAGAGCCTACGAGAACTCTTAAAATTTCAGAAGAAACAGCCTTATTCAGCGGTTCATTGTCGGATGCTTTGGAAAGATGTGGAAGCAAGTCCTCGATAATAAACTGTGGGTCTCCCTCATCTGCGCCAACGTTAACTTTCACAGTTTCTCCATTCTTAAGAACAACTACTCCGTGAAGTTCTAATGGGCGAGCCAGCCACTGGTATTTACGAATTCCACCATAATGATGCGTTCTCAGATATGCCATTTCACCATCTTCGAAAAGTGGGCTTGGTTTCAGGTCCAGACGAGGAGCGTCGGTATGAGCTGCTGTAAGGTTGATTCCTTTATCCAGCTTCTCTTTTCCGATAACTGCCAACATGATGGCTTTGCCTCTATTATTGAAGTATACTTTATCGCCAGCCTTAATATTCATTCCAGCTTTATATTCTTTAAATCCCTCTTTTGTTGCAAGTTCGATGCAATAATCCACGCAAAGTCTTTCAGTCTTTCCATGATCCAGGAAATCTTTATAGGCTTCGCAGTAAGCTTCCATTTTCTTTTCTTCTGAAGCAGTCAAGGAATCATAACCATTGCCAGGTTTATAAAATAACTTTTCTTTTAAATCTTCTTTCTTTGCAGCCATAATATGCCTCCTGATTATTATTATTGGAATTAGTATACCAAATACTGTTCATTAAAACAATGTAGCATATACTCTGTATGACCATTACAAAAAAAGCTGCCCTGTTTTCACAGGACAGCTTTTCGATCATTTACTCTAAATGATAATAAAATCCAGATTACTGAATGTCAGCATACATGAAGAACCAGTAGCCGTATGGTGAATGCCATGCGCCGGTAACTTTGTTGCTCATCAGATAGAAGTCAGCGTAGTATGCAACTGGGATGCAAGCAGCTTCTTCCATAAGGATGTCTTCTGCAGCATGAAGAGCTGTTCTACGAACCTCAGGATCGATTGTTGATCTGGAGATTGTCATCTGCTCATCGTATGCAGCATTGTTGAATTTACCATCATTGTTTCCGTTTGAGCTATAGAGTAAGTCTAACATGTTGGAAGGATCATCATAATCTCCAACCCAGCCGTTACGAGAGATTTCATAATCGCCGTTACGTCTCATTGGTGTGAAGGAACCCCATTCAACAACGTCAACCTTAAGGTCAACACCTAACTCTGCCCAAGCCTGCTGTAAGTATTCAGCAACAACTTTGTGGTATCCAGCATCGTTTGTTGAATATGTAATCTGTGGAAGGCCTGCGCCACCTGGGTAACCAGCTTCTTCCATAAGTTTCTTAGCTTCTGCTAAGTTAGCTTCGTAATCATCACTGATGTAAGGTTTCTCAAAGAATTCAACACCATCGATAACCCAGCCTGGTCCCATGAAGTTATAAGCTGGAAGGTATGTTCCCTGCATTAATGTGTTAGCAACATACTCTCTGTCGATTGCAAGGCTTAATGCTTTACGTAATTTAGCATTGTCAAAAGGAGCCTTAGCATCGTTTAAAGAAATGTAATATGTACCGATCATTGGATCGATGTAGAACTCGTCAGAATCTCTTAATGAAGGAATTTCTTCTGTAGGAACGTCCTTGATCATGAGAACTTCGCCGCTCTGGTATGCACTGTAAGAAGCGTTAGCATCTTCAATGAGGCAGAATTTGATGCCATCAAGTTTGATAGCGTCAGCATCTCTGTAGTTAGGGTTCTTCTTAGCTAAGATGTGAGAACCTGGTACCCACTCTGCAATGTAGAAAGCACCGTTAGAGATGAATGTATCTGCTGAAACTGCCCAAGCATCACCATTAGCTTCGATAGTAGCTTTCTGAACTGGGCTTAATGTAGCAAATGCTGCTAAAGATCCGAAGAATGGGCAAGGAGTAGCAAGCTGTACTACTAATGTCTTAGCATCAACTGCTTTTACATTAAGAGCATCAAGGTCGCCCTCGATTGCTTTGTCAAATCCTTCAACCATTCCTAAAACAGTCTCTGCATAAGGAGCTGCTGTCATAGGATCACAAACTCTCTTCCAGCTGTAAACGAAGTCTTCCGCTGTAAGATCGCTGCCATCTGACCATTTAAGACCATCTCTTAAATGGAAAGTCCATGTAAGACCATCTTCTGAGGTCTCCCATGATTCAGCCTGTCCTGGCTGTAATTTAGCGTCCTGATCAACGATAAGAAGACCTTCGAAAAGATGAAGAATCATGTTACCGCCATCAACAGCGCTATTAAGAGCAGGGTCGATAGTTTCTGGATCTGGTCCGATCTGAACAGAAAGAATCTTTTCACCTGCTGGCTGCTCATTTCCGCTACCTGTTGGCTGTTTTGGACCACCACAAGCTACGAGACCGAAAACGACAGCCGCTGCGAGTACGATCGCAAGCACTTTCTTTGTCATTTTTGTTTCCTCCTAATTTTGTTAAAAAAATTTTTATAAAAACTTTTTATTATAACCTCCGTAAAGGTTGTAATCCTTTAGTTGCACTTGTCCAGATTATGGCAAGCTGCAAAATGTCCTGGTTCAACTTCCTTGAACTCAGGTTTTTCAAGAGCACACTGTTCCGTAGCATATTTGCATCTGGTACGGAATCTGCATCCAGAAGGAGGATTAACTGGGCTAGGTACATCACCTTCCAGAATAATTCTCTTACTAGCTCTTGCTAATTTAGGGTCTGCAATAGGAATTGCAGAAATTAAGCTCTGTGTATATGGATGAATTGGATGCTGGGTAATTTCAAAACTATCCGCAAGTTCAACCAGAGTTCCCAGATACATAACACCGATACGGTTGGAAATATGTTTTACTGCAGAAAGGTCGTGGGCAATAAAAAGGTATGTTAATCCCAAATCTTTCTGAAGATCTTCAAACATATTCAAAACCTGCGCCTGAATAGAAACGTCCAATGCAGAAATAGGCTCATCACAAACGATGAATTCCGGTTTTACTGCCAGAGCTCTCGCAATACCAACACGCTGTCTCTGTCCACCAGAGAATTCATGTGGATAACGATTTGCATGCTCAGAGTTCAATCCTACTCTTTCCAGCATTTCGATAACCATATCATAACGTTCTTTTTTATTCGCAGCCAAATGATGGGTATCGATTGCTTCACCCACAATATCACCAACTGTCATACGTGGGTCAAGGCTGGCATACGGATCCTGGAATACAATCTGCATCTTCTTGCGGTAAGGAAGCATATTTACAAATTGTTTTTTCTCTACATCAAAGATTACTTCGCCATCATATATAAAGCGTCCACCCGTAGGCTCATAAAGTCTTAAGAGAGCTCGTCCCGTGGTAGTTTTTCCACAACCAGACTCACCTACCAAACCTAAGGTTTCGCCTTTTTTGATGGTAAATGAAACATCGTCTACCGCCTGAACAAACTTTTTATTTTTTCCGAAGCCACCTGCAGGAAAGTACTGTTTCAAGTGTTCTACCTTGATGAAATCGTCACTCATTATACTCTCCTTTCTCAAACTCTTCTTTCTGGTGCAACCAGCACTGTGTAATATGATCTCCATTAAACTGTGTTATTGGAGGCATTTCTCTTAAACAAATCTGCATACATGCCTCGCATCTAGGTGCAAACGGGCATCCTGGAGGAGGATTCAAAAGGTCAACCGGAGAGCCTTCAATTGGAACCAGTCGTTCATGTTCCTTCGCATCAATATGTGGAATAGAACGAATCAGGCCTTTTGTATACATATGTTTTGGTTCATAGAAAATCTGGTCTGTAGTTCCATACTCAACAATCTTTCCGGCATACATAACAGCAATATTGTCACAAATGCTTGCTACTACCCCCAGATCATGGGTAATCATAATAATCGCCATACCCAGTTTTTCTTTTAGTTCCATCATCAGCTCTAAGATTTGTGCCTGAATGGTAACGTCCAAAGCGGTGGTAGGTTCATCCGCAATTAAGAGCTTTGGTTCGCATGCAAGAGCAATGGCAATCATAACTCTCTGTCTCATACCACCGGACAGCTCATGAGGATACTGTTTCAAACGTTTTTCCGGCTCGTTGATACCAACCAGTTCCAACAGTTCTTTGGCACGTGCCTTAGCTTCCTGTTTATTCTTACCGGTATGAAGACGGATAACTTCTACGATCTGATTCCCTACAGTATATACAGGGTTTAAGCTAGTCATAGGATCCTGGAAAATTATGGATACTTCATTACCACGGATTTTTCTCATTTCTTTTTCCGTCATGGTTTCTATCTGATGGTCATTGAACTGAAGAGTTCCGCCAATGATACGTCCAGGATATGCAGTCAAACCCATCAAAGAGTAAGCCGTTACAGACTTTCCGGATCCGGACTCACCTACAATACCTAATACTTCGCCTTCTTTTAAATGAATAGATACATCGCTTAAAGCCTTAACTTCTCCTGCTGGAGTAAAGAAGGAAAGGCGTTCATGCTGAATATCGACTAAATATTTATCGTCCATTTTTTTACCTTTCTCAATCTTTCAGTTTAGGATCGAATGCGTCACGGAGACCATCGCCTAAAAGGTTAAAACTTAATATTACTAAACAAATAACAATTGCAGGGATGAAGAGCAAATGTGGATTTGTTCCGATTCCATTGATTGCATCACTTGCCAAACTTCCTAAAGAAGGAAGAGGAACTGCAACACCCATACCTAAGAAACTCAAGAAACTCTCTGTAAAAATAGAGGACGGAATCTGCAGAGTTGTAGTAACAATCAAAGTACCGATACAGTTGGTAAGCAGATGTTTTTTAATGATTTTTCCTCTGCCAACACCTAATGCTCTTGCTGCTGTTACATATTCACTTTCCTTTAATGTAAGAATCTGGCTTCGTACCATACGGGCCATGCCTACCCAGTACAATAAAGCGAAAACGATGAAAATACTAATAAGGTTTGGTCCTACTTTGGCAATCCAGGTAAATCCCGGCGTAGCTGCGAGTTTATTTAATGGAGCCTTTAGAGCAAAGGACAACAATACGATAAGAAGTATATCCGGTATCGGATATATGATATCAACAATTCTCATCATTATGATGTCGACCCACCCTCCGAAAAAGGCTGCGATGGATCCATAAAGAGAACCAATAACCAAAATAATTGCAGTTGCAACAATACCTACCAACAGAGAAATTCTTGTTCCGATCATAACACGGATTGCATAGTCACGGCCCATTTTGTCTGTACCGAAAATATGTGGGAAAACCTTTTCTCCCGCATCAATTCGTGCCTGTTCTTCTGCTGAATAGGTAAAAGGTTTTAAGTTGTTTGCATTTTTGTACTGTACCTCATATTTATATGGATAAAACAGCGGAACAATAAATGCAAAAATCATGATAAGAATAATTACAATCGCACTGACAACTGCTACTTTATTTCTCATCAGACGACGGAAACCGTCTTTCCAGAAGCTTACGCTTTCACGCATGATAACCTGGCTGGCTTTCTGCGCATCAGAAGCAGGAGCGAAATCTTCCGGATTAAGTCTAATATGAGCACTTAATGGGTTTTTAGTCATTTCTCTCCTCCTCCCTACTTAAGATTAATTCTTGGGTCGATAATCTTATAAACGATATCGACAATAACATTCATTACAATAATTAATACTGCAAGGAAAATCGTTGTTCCCATGATCAACGTATAATCACGGCCCTGAATAGCACCGATAAATTCGCCGCCTAACCCAGGAATAACAAAAATCTTCTCTACAACAAAACTACCTGTAATAGTATACGCAAGCATAGGTCCTACGTAAGTTACTACTGGAAGAATGGCATTTCTCAATGCGTGTTTAAACAACTGAGCCTTTCCCGAAAGACCTTTTGCCTTAGCGGTACGCATATAATCCTGTCCTAAAACATCTAACATAGAAGATCTCATTAATCTCATAATGTATGCGGTTGGATAAAACGCCAACGCAATTACCGGCATAATATAATGTGCCGGGGTGGAAAGTCCCATTGTCGGAAGCCATTTTAATTTAACACCGAAAATAAACAGAAGGAACGTACACAAGACAAAACTCGGGACGGCAATACCCAACGTTGACACAACGCTGACTATGCTGTCCATGACCTTCCCTCGATTTATCGCGGCTATACAACCTAGCAACGAGCCGATAATTAAGGCAACTAAAACGGATATACCTCCGACTTTTGCAGATACAGGGAATTTCATCCCGATAATATCAGATACTGTTCTTCCCCTTTGTTTAAGGCTGTCTCCAAAATCTCCATGAAGGGCATCCCCAATGTATGTAAAATACTGTTGGATCAAAGGTTTATCCAAACCATATTTTGCCTCTAATGCTGCGGTCGCCTGAGGGCTGATTGCCTTTTCGGAAAGGAATGGACCACCAAGTACTGCATTCATGAGGAAAAATGTCAGGGTTGCAACTGCCCATATGGTAACGATTGCCAAAACAATCCTTTTTACCAAATATTTAATCATTTTTCTGCTCCTTATTATGATGCGTATACAGACAAATCTATGCCGACTTTGCCAACATAGATTCATCTATATATGGATTTAATTTTAATGGCTTTACAGTTTTTGCGCAACTTGTTTTTTCTTTTTTTTGTTTTTTTTAACAATTTCGACATAAAAAGTAAGGACTTTCTTTGACTTTATAGACTTTACAGTTTACCTAAATAATCACCGAAAGCCGCACAAGGCGTCGTTTCGGGATTGTCATGTGGTCGTCAAGTGCATTCGTGCAAGCACGATGCACTTTCCTCGTCGCTAATACAAAAAGGGAATCTGATTTTCAGATTCCCTTTGCTTCATAACTTTTTCTTTTAGTTGTTTTCCGACTGCCACTTTGCAATTTCTGCTTCTGTTCCGTGAACGTAATGAGTTCCATCGATATGGGTTAAGGTTCCCTTGTCATAATCGATTCCGCTAGTAGCATAATCATAAGCTACTGCTGTTCTTGTCTTCTCTGTTCTCGGATTCGGGCTTGGAATTGCAGAAAGTAAGCTTCTGGTATATGGATGGATTGGATTAGAGAAAATCTCATCCGTTGTTCCCGTCTCAAGCATCCGGCCTAAATGAAGAACGCCAATACGATCCGAAATATATTTAACCATGGAAAGGTCATGAGCAATAAATAAATATGCGGAACCGGTTTCTTCCTGAATATCCTTCATCAGGTTAACAACCTGAGCCTGAATGGAAACGTCCAAAGCAGAAATACATTCATCTGCGATAATCAGATCCGGGTTCATAATCAGAGCTCTTGCAATACCGACTCTCTGTCGCTGTCCGCCAGAGAACTGATATGGATATCTGTCATAATGCTCTTTTGCCAGACCAACCTTTGCTAAAATATTATCAATATGTTGTTTTCTTTCCTCTTTCGAAGCATAGTTGTGATGAATATCCAGACCTTCACCGATGATATCACCGATTTTCTTTCTAGGATTCAAGGAAGCCATTGGGTCCTGGAAAATCATCTGCATCTTTGTACGTAATTCTGCTCTAGCTTCTTTATTTAACTTTCCGGAAATATCAATACCGTTGAAAGTGATTTTTCCATCTGTCGGATCATATAAACGGATTATTCCACGGCCGATCGTTGTTTTACCGGAACCGGATTCACCAACCAGTCCATAGGTTTCTCCCGGATAAATTTCAAAACTTACATCGTCAACTGCCTTAACAGTAAACTTTGAACTCATTTTGAAATACTGTTTCATATGTTCAACTTTTAAAATCGGCTCTGCATCATAATTTGCTGCCATCTGCATTCGCCTCCTTTAACATACGGTCAATTCTCTTCCTTAACTCTTCCGGCATTTCAATCTTCGGAGCTCTAGGATCTAACAGCCATGTAGCTGCATAATGGGTTTCAGATACTTTAAACATTGGC
>JAKSRL010000180.1 GCA_024403635.1 Lachnospiraceae bacterium
TGAATTTCTTCTGATCTTCATCAAATAAAATTTTCTCACTATCACCAATCTGACGCGTTACATGGAAGTTTGCAACTTCCTCTTTGTTGGCTTCTCTGTAAGCTAACTGCTCTTTAATTGATTCAATGGTAGAATGACGTCTCTCGCTAAACCATGGGGAAAGTTTTCCCGCACATTCTTTACAGCAGTTGCCATCTTCCAGTTTTTTATTGCCTAACAATCCTATTTTTTCTCCACAAATATCACAAAATTTCTTATCAAAAAGACCCATATTTTCCCTCCATTAAAATAGAAAGTGCAAGTTTATATTCATATCCGATAATACTTTACCACATTGCCAGATTCTATGTAATATCTTTTTTAAAACTGGCAGATGCGTCAGCGCATCTGCCAGCTTTTTTTACGTATAATCACATTGTTGGGGGCCGAAAGGGGTTCATTTTTTGCAATCCTTCATCAAGAGCCGAAAAAGGCCTGTCGCCACCTATTGAAAGAACTTCACAGCGGCTTCGAACATGTGGTTCTCGTATTCACCAGGAACATTCTTGTACAGGTAACTTCCCGTTCTCTCGCTGTGTCCCATCTTACCGAAGATACGTCCATCTGGAGAAGTGATGCCTTCGATTGCATAATTAGAGTTGTTTGGATTAAAAGCTACGTCGTAGGTTGGATTTCCATCTATGTCTACGTACTGGGTAGCAATCTGTCCATTCGCGGCCAGTTTCGCAATCAGTTCGTCACTAGCAATGAATCTACCTTCTCCGTGGGAAATCGGAACATTTACAATGTCTCCAACATTCATCAGTTTCAGCCATGGAGATTTGTTCGAAACAATTTTCGTTCGCACAATCTTTGACTGGTGACGAGCGATGGTATTGAAGGTTAAGGTTGGGCAAGTCTCGTCGGTGTTAATAATCTTTCCAAACGGTACAAGACCTAATTTAATCAAGGCTTGGAACCCGTTACAGATACCACACATAAGTCCACCACGGTTGTCCATCAAATCAGCTACTGCGTCTTTTATCATATCGTTGCGGAAGAACGCGGTAATGAATTTCGCACTGCCGTCTGGCTCGTCTCCACCGGAAAATCCGCCTGGGAGAAAGATCATCTGGGACTCTTTTATGGTATTGGCAACCTCCTCGATGCTGCGAGCAATTCCTTCGGTCGTTAAGTTATTGATAACTACGATTTCCGGCTCTGCGCCTGCGTCTGCTACCGCTTTCGCACTATCGTATTCGCAGTTCGTGCCTGGGAATGCGGTAATCATAACCTTCGGCCTTGCGTTCAAAATTGCCGGAGTCTTTTTAGGAACTACGCCATCAGTTGCAATCGCATCTTCCTTCTTTCCATCAAATTCCGGAATTGCGATTTCACCTTCGTTGGCCTTTACGTTATTGCATGGATAAATATCCTCTAAAACATCTTCGTAAATCTTGCTTACTTCATAGCCGCAAAGTTTCTCTCCTTTGTATGTGAAAGCGAAGTCTTCGGTAATTTTGCCTAAAACCTTAATGTTCATCGCTTCATAACCAACACTTCTCTCACCTAATTCTTTTTCTACTTCCTTGCGGATGGCAGCTAAAGCCGGTTCTGGGTCACAGTCTGCAGGAACTTCCAGCAGGAAGGAGCCGTAGCTGTATCCAAAAATGTCTGCTAAGCGGATGCCTTCGGCAAATTCGAAGCCAAACTGATTTCCTAAGCTCATCTTTAATACTGCCTCTGCAACACCGCCATAGGTTGGTGTGTAAGCAGATACGCCGCCATAATTTCTTAAAATATCCGGAACTACTTTGAAAATCTTTTTCAACGAATACGGACATGGAAGAATGCCGTCGCTGGAAATATTTGGAATAACCCAGAGGACTTTATTTCCCTCCTGCTTAAATTCCGGTGAAACGATATTTTCGCACTTGTCGGTTGTAACTGCGAAAGAAATCAGTGTTGGAGGAACATCCAGGTCTTCGAAACTTCCGCTCATGGAGTCTTTGCCACCGATGGCAGCAACTCCTAATTCCACCTGAGCTTTGAATGCGCCTAAAACAGCCGCAAACGGAACGCCCCATCTCTTCGGGTCATGGCCTAATTTCTCGAAGTATTCCTGGAAGGACAGATAAACGTCTTCGTACTTCGCACCAGCTGCTACT
The DNA here is from genome assembly GCA_024403635.1 of Lachnospiraceae bacterium. Taxonomy (GTDB): domain Bacteria; phylum Bacillota; class Clostridia; order Lachnospirales; family Lachnospiraceae; genus RGIG5612. The sequence goes on from JAKSRL010000180.1 coordinate 2,148, forward strand.
AACTTGCATACGGACTCAACAACAGACAGATAAGCGCCGTGGAACGGACTCTTAGAGGTCAGCATTGGATTGTAGCCCCAGCTCATTACGGAGCAATCGTCCGTGTGTTTCTTCTCCATTGAGATCTTATGAACCATTGCCTGAATCGGAGTTCTCTGGTATTTTCCACCAAATGGCATTAACACGCTGCCAGCACCGATTGTGGAGTCGAACATCTCGGAAAGTCCTCTCTTGGAAGCAACGTTAATATCGCTGGCAACCATCTTCATATTCTCTGCAAATTTTCCGCTGGC
>JAKSRL010000181.1 GCA_024403635.1 Lachnospiraceae bacterium
AAACACGTAATATTGATTATTCAAATATAGATACCGAATTTTTCTCTTCTGACCATTTATACTATGCCGAAGACGGATATAAAGGGTTTTCCGATTATTCTGTTGTTGGAGAAGAATACAGTGAAACGGGTTTCGCTCCATACGCGGTTGCCATTCACATTGTATATTTTGATGAGAAGAACAACCTACGAATGGCACACTTTGTTTCGGATTCTAATGATGATATTTCTGACCCTGCGCGAAAGTTTGCGGACGGTTGAGAAAGTGGTGGAATGGAATAAAAGCATGAAATTGGATACGATAGGCATTCATGAATTTGAATCTGCTTTCCAAAATAAAACCTATCCGGGATTGGGTGTTGTAAAAAAATATTCGATTATGCACCATCTTGAACTAATGAGCAAGTATTTGGATGGAGTATCAAAATGATTTTTTGCGAACATTGCTTTAACGATAAAGAAATTTCATCCATTATTTGTGCCATATCCGGATCGAGCATTGGAGAATGCCCTGTATGTCATCATAAGGGAGGGCATTTGTATGACACAAGCAGGCAAAGTGAGTTGACTCCGTATTTTGAAGAACTATTAAATACTTACACTCCTTCGACCTTGCTTCCAGAGTATTACCCCAAAGCTGAAACTCGAGCTTTGATTGATGATCTCAAAGATAGATGGAATATTTTTTCTGAAATTCCAAGAGCACAAATATATGAAATACTAAAGTCAGTATGCAGTGAGTTTTATGGAAATATCCCAGAGATTCTAGACGGAACTGTTGGTATTCCAGAGCTATACGATAAAGCCTATTTAAAGGGTCATGCTTTATTAAAAAACAATGATTGGGATTCCTTTGTAACAGAGATTAAAACAAAAAACAGATACCATTCAAAGCTAATAAACTTTGATATTCTGGAAAAGTATTGTTCTTTTATCCGTAAACCTTACAAGGCTGGAGACCTGTTTTATCGTGCAAGGATTTCTGAGCGAGACGGCTATCCAGTAGGTGAAATGTCCGCACCTCCTGCCGGCAAAAGTTCGGAAGGTAGGGCGAATGCCAGAGGAATCACCTGCCTTTATGTGGCAAGCGATGTTGATACAACATTACATGAAGTGCGAGCTGGTGTCTTTGATTTTGTAAGTGTTGGTACTTTTCGTTTGAAACAAGACATTACAGTGGTTGATTTACGAGCAATCGCTGAGATTAGTCCATTTGTTGAAGGCTTAGACTATCTTGACCACGCAATCAACAAACAGTATCTTGAAAAATTGAACACTGAAATGAGCAAATCTTTACGAAGAAGTGACAGTACATTAGACTATGTCCCGACACAGTACATTGTCGACTTTATCAAAAGTATCGAGCATAACGGCAAACAAGAATATGATGGGATAGAATACAATAGTACAACGAATCCGGGTGGATATAATCTGGCAATATTCAATCCAGACCTATTTGAATGTATATCGGTTGATGTATATGATATTGAAAAGCTACAATATACATCCAAAAAATTGTAACATAAAAAAAGAGAAGCATTTTGGAGTGCTTCTCTTATTTTTTACCCGTCTGGCAACTACCCTATGTCAGTAATGTTTCGATACTGTCTTATTGGAAGCTCCCCGATGGGCGGTTTTTTTTACTTTTTAACACTAATTGCTTTCTGCGGACAAAGCTCCTGACAGCAATAGCAGCGAATACACTTACGGTAGTTATACACAGGAGGATTTTCCCGCCCTTCGGAAAAGTTCAGCGCCTTTCCTTCCACCGGACAATGCTCTACGCAGATACCGCATTTTATGCATTTTGCAGGATCGATGCAGGGTCGGCGGTTGCCTCCGGCAATGCGGGAAAGAAAACTGAGGGGATTGATCTTTTCCTTTTCACGCTGAACATCAAAGTCCGGTTTGCCGAAGCGCTTAACAAGCTGCTCCCTGGTGATATCCTCAACGGTACCGTTTTCCGCAAGGATGACCCGGATCATATCCTCATGAAAATGACCTATTCCGGCAAGTTCTCCCTGAACATTTGTAGGAACAAGTTCAGGAGCAAGACCTATCAGCCAGCAGAATACAGTATCCATGGCTACAGGGTCGGAAGAAACTATCATCAATCCCATATCGGTCGGAGTCCCGGATCCCGGGCCGTTGCCCTCCATGGCGGTAACGGCATCCATGACATGAAGGCGCTGAGGAGTAGCTCTGTGAATGTCAGTCAGATACTTTGCAAAGCTTACAGCTGTAGGATAACTGACATGCCCTGCGGCTTTTCTTTTGCCGCAGATAAGTCCGTACATGTTTTTTACACCGCCGGTTATTCGCTCCAGCATATGAGTCTTCATTTTGCAGAGGCCTATAATGGCGTCAGCCTCAGCGACCTCCCTGCAGAAATGAAAGTCTTTGCATACCTTACCTGCATCAAAATGAACGACAGTTT
>JAKSRL010000182.1 GCA_024403635.1 Lachnospiraceae bacterium
TATGAAACAGACCGATTATGCTGTCTTTTACAGCCGAATCACCGAACGGCTCAGGAACAGTCGATACGGAGTGACCGCACTGAATCTGACCAACCGACTCCTCACTACGATGATGTATATCCTCTATCCGCTCCTGCTGATTCTGGTTCTCATTTCCGATATCCGAAAAGGGGTATTTCCTGCAGGCAGAGAGTTTCTCGTCTATCTTCTGGTACCGGGAATCAGCTTTGTGCTTCTCAGTCTCATTCGTGACCGTATGAACTGGAAACGTCCCTATGAGGAACACCCGATCCGGCCGCTGATCAAAAAAGATACGACCGGACACTCTATGCCCAGCCGTCATGTTTTCTCCTGCACAATCATCGCAATGTGCATCCTCGCAAAATCAATCCCGGCAGGGATTCTCCTGCTGTGTTTGTCTTTGATTCTGGCTCTCGTCCGGGTACTGGGCGGAGTCCATTATCCAAGAGACACGGTCGCAGGACTGCTCTGCGGACTTGCCTCCGGCGGGATTCTGCTGATTCTGCTCAGCTTTGTCTGAATGCTCCGGAACTCCCGGTCGGATAAAAACGTCCTGACACTGCTGTATCCGTCATGCAATGTCGGGACGTTTCTTTATTTACTTCCTTTGTTATGAAAGAAAATTATACATTACGCCCTCAAATTTCGATATAACCGTAGTTGCAGCATACATAACAACCCTATCTATCAAACAAATATAAAATCCAATTTGAATCCTTTGAGAGAGCTCCTCCTTTTCTTAAAGTATTTTTTAAACGCATTCTTTTTACAGATGGAAGGATTCTGCTTAATTCATAATGACGTAATGAAGAAAATACTTTAAAAATCAGATAATCTCTACCTTCAATAAAATTCCCGAATCCTGCAAGCCTTTTGATTTTTCCAGCAAGATCCGCTGTTAAAGCACTCTTTTGAATCGAATTCATAAACAATGGATATATGATTTTATTCTTCCAATCCTCATAAAAATCGCTCGCATGCTCTATAATCTGCCAGTCAGTCGGAGATATTAATCCATACTGAACACCCATCAGCGTCATGCTTGCATTTACATCTCCTCTCTGATAATGTACTCCGGAGGAATTAATACAAATACCTGCATCCAGAATGATGGAATGCAATTGACTATATTGTTCTAAAGAAAGTGATTCCATCAATATTTTGTCGTTCATTTCAATTACGATCAACAAAAATCCCGATTCTTTCATGGGATAATCAATACTTACTTCAAACTGTGGATATTCCAAATGAATCCCGTCGAGATACTGTTTTACAATAGTACATCCTCTATTCCAATTTATCGAATTATTACTGACAATATCCTTTTCAAATAAAGAAATTACCTTTTCTAAATTTTTATCCGAATGTTCTCCCTCCCATTCATAATCTTTTTCATTATCTCGCACTAAATATTGCATATAGTTATACGTTTGATTGAAAAACAATCCTATTTCATCTATCAGCTGCAGAATTTTTTTAAAAGGAAATTCAATAAACGGTCTGTCACAATAAAATGCGATATTGTAATATTTCACTTTCATTCAATCATTCCCCACTTTTATATTTTTACCGTTTTGTTTTTATCGACTGTAACAGCCGTTTTTTCATTTTTGAAAAAACGGCCGGCCAATTTACAACTCGGTATCCGCTTCTCGGATTATGTCTTATCATATTCTTACATTTGGCTTTCATTTGTTTTCTAGTCTGAGACTTGCTCACCACTTCAACCAATCTATTTTTTCCGTATCTTGCCACTCCAATGACATCCGGTCGTTGAGAACCTTTTAAACCTGCGGTTTTTAAAGCTCTATCAAAAGTGATCTTTGAAAATTTTCCTGGATGTAATAACATTTTTCCATCTTCAAGGTTTGAAGCTTCTGCATGAAAAGCTGTTCCTGTCTTCTGGGCAGCCCCAACAATTTCTACAGAACCTGATGCAATATTACCTCCCGCAACAACTGCACCACTTACACCTCCTATTATTGATCCATACGAAAATCCTTTTACAGCACCCTTTGCACCGCCTATATAACATCCAATGCCAGCACCAACTCCTGCCCCAACCACAGACCCTCAAAACGGAGCACCAACAATAATCCCTGCTGTACCGCCAGTCATAACCGATGCCTCGAAAAGACCACCCATAACAGCCACACCAACAAGCCCATTTACAGCATACGGAACATCACCAGACTTAATTAGAATACAGTTCTCTCGAGAATCATTTCAATAAAGAAACTATATATAATAATTCAAAAATTTGAAAGCGCAACTATCACGATAATGTATCACATGACCGAACACTATTATCAAAAGTGTCCGATCAGAAAAAGAAACCGGCGATTTCTCATTTCCCCTACAAACCGAAAACTCTCTG
>JAKSRL010000183.1 GCA_024403635.1 Lachnospiraceae bacterium
AAGCCGGAAGCACATATGATTCATACCATGTATCCTTTAGGACTTATTCTTAAAGGATTATATGTGATGTTTCCACATGTGAGCTGGTACGATGTTTTCATTGTCGGTCTTGATTTTCTTTGCATGTTTCTTGTTACATTCCGAATGGGAACCTGCTTTAAACAGATTCTTAACAGGATTTTTTTTTTTTTTTTTACAGCTGTACTGTTTGTTGTTTTTCAGATGAATTACATAGTTATGCATCAGTATACGGCTCTTTCGGCAATTACTGCAGCAACTGCATTACTGTGGCTTATTACAATTGATTTAAAAGAAAAAAGAATTTTTGACGGCGTTATTGTTATTACAATGTTTATTCTTTCTCTTTGGATCAGAAAAGAATCATTTCTTCTGAGTATGCCGCTGGCGGTGCTGGCACTTTTGGTTCTTATCTTTGACTGCGATGAAATTTACGACGAAAGGTTCTACAGATTTATACGACTTATTGTGCCTTTGATAATTGCTCTTTCGGTGGCAGGCATAAGTTTTCTTATGGAATATGTGGCATATTCACCGGCGGAGTGGAGAGCATACAGGGCATTTAACGGAGCCCGGACGGTGGTATATGATTATCAGGGACTGCCCGATTATGACACAAATGTGGACTTTTATGACTCAATAGACATGACCGAAGCAGAATATACCGCCTTAAGAGAATATGACGTAATTCTCTTGGACAGAATGAATCCCGAAACCTTTAAAGCACTGTCAGACAGAGCGGATGAGGTGGCTAAGGAATGGGCTCGCTATTACAGTGTTCCGAGGCGTGTCATAAATGAAACGGTGGCGGCTGTTTTCGGTAAAAACAAGACGCCTCTTGCAATAACCCTTACAGTATTGTTTTTCATGCTGTTTGTGTATCTTCTTGTAAATGATGAGCGCTTCCTCGGTGTAATAGCCGTTATGGCATATGCTTACCAGTGGTGCTTTATCGGATACTTTACACATGTGGGACGTCTTCTGGACAGAATCACACACAGCTTTTTCCTTTTGGAAATTTTATTTATAACGGGAATTTTTATCCGGGTAATTAGGAAAAAGGGTCCAATGAAGGCTATTTCCGTATTCTGGATGGGATTTATTTCCGTATTGCTGGTAATACTTATCGGAACAACCAGCCTGTATGTCTACAGGAACACTTCCGATACCCTGCAGGCCAAGCAGGGTGAAATTAACAGATGGATTGAGTGAAACAGATATTGTGCGAAGAAGCCCGACAAAACCTATGTGGTGGATTCGGCGGTGTATGATGCGGCCGTGGATTATATGTTTGCGGATAATGCGGCAATATCCAAAAATGTTCTGATAACAAGCTATGCATTGGGAAGCCCCCACGAAGCTTTGAGAGAGAAAAACAACGGTTTGGACACAACGGTCAGGAAAACTCTGGCGGAGAGTGACAAAGTGTTGTTTGTACAGAACGAGTATGAGAGCATCGACTGGCTTGAAGAATTATTTGGCACAGCCGATATTCTGGATACGGTTACCATGAGTGACGGTGTGGTCTACAATATAATAAATTTGGGACAGTAAAAACGGACACTTTCCGGGAATTGATAAGAGATTCTTGCGGAAAGTGTCTTTTTATTTGAAATTAATCATTAAGACAATAGTGTAATATGAAAAATGAGCATTTAGGATGTTTCTTGATAGTTTATCTCCAATGGGCTATAATTAATAAACTATGGTCTGAAATATAAGGAGAAAATACAATGGAACAGGAAATAAAAGTAACGGATGCAGATAAAGAAGCCAAAAAAGACAGCGTCAGAGAAATACTCGTTTATCTGGTAGTCGGTGTAATGACCACAATATTTTGTTTTGTGGTTATGTGGATATTAAGCCATGTGGTTTTTGATCCGGAAGACGTTGCAAACAGCGGTCTTTTAAACGGATTTATTCAGACGGCAGACTGGCTGGCAGGCGTTTTGTTTGCATATCCTCTTAACAGAAAATGGGTATTTAAGAGTACTAATCCCCATGTGATAAAGGAACTTACCGGCTTTGCCGGATCACGTGTGTCAACATGGCTCCTTGATATGGGAATTATGCTTTTGTTTGTTAACATTTTCCCGTTGGATAATTTTGTTAAATGGCTTTTGGAACTTTTCGGCCAGACAGTTACGGCCACCGGCGAGGTTATTGTTGATTTCATGTTTATTCATATGGAAACCAACATTGCGGAGGCAAATCTTTGGTTTGTTAAGATATTTATTTCTTCCGTGCTTGTTATGATAGCTAATTACATTTTCAGTAAGCTTCTTATTTTTAAGAAGAAACCTGCAGAAACAGAAAAAAGCGAATAATTGATAATACAAACTACTAATTGGC
>JAKSRL010000184.1 GCA_024403635.1 Lachnospiraceae bacterium
TTCTTTTACTACTGCGGTATCGGTTTTGGGTTTAATGGAAAGGCCCGTTTTAAGGCCCGCATCTTTAATTGCTTTTAAGGTTGCTTCAACATCTGCACAAGCCTCGTAATGAATGGTAACGATGTCCGCTCCGCTTTCTTTAAACTCGTGAATATAGCGAATAGGTTCTTCTATCATCAGATGCACGTCAAATACTTTTTCCGTTGCCGAACGGATAGATTTAATTACTGGCATTCCAAAAGAAATACTAGGAACAAATTTACCATCCATAACATCAATATGAACATATTCTGCTCCGTTTGAGCTAATCTCTTCTAACTGTACACCTAATTTTTTAAAGTCTGCTGCCAAAATGGAAGGCGACAAAATATTCATGTTTATTTCTCCGTTACTCCAAAGTAAACGCATGCCCTTTCAGCACGCGTTTAACATTTTTAATATTTTTTCTGTGATTTGATTTCTCCATAAATAGCTTTGTAGCTATTGTATCTGGACTGTGGAATCTTTCCGTCTGCAACTGCCTTTTCAATCGCACAGTCTCTTTCTTTAATGTGGCTGCAGTTACCATATTTACACTGTCCTTTATACGGTGCAAACTCTGGGAATGCATCCTGCAAGGTTTCTTTTGTATAATCGTCATCTTTTACCAGTAAAGAGGTGAACCCGGGGGTGTCAACAATCTGAACTTTTTTAGAAACCCAATATATTTCATTATGACGGGTTGTGTGCTTTCCTCTTCCCAGCTTATTGCTCAGATTTCCGACTGGTGCGATTTCTTCATTTCCATTTGCCAATACATTCAACAAGGTGGATTTACCTACGCCAGAAGGACCAGCCATTACCGTAATCTTATTCTTCAGTTTTCTATTCAAGAAGAAGAGATTGGAGAAATATGCAGAAGCATTTCTAGCTCCCGCAGAAATAAAGAACAATTTACAACCACAGTTTTTATAAATCTTCTTCAATTCTTCAACTTCATATTTTCTTGAAAGGTCCTTTTTATTAAAAACGATAATGGTTTCAATATTCTGTCTTTTCATCTGAACCAGAAAACGGTCAAGAATACTTAAGTTTGGATTTGGAGATTTTACAGCAAAAACAACCATCGCCTGATCAACATTGGCTACTGCTGGTCTTTCCAGAGAATTCTTACGATCAAGAATTTTCGTAACAACACCCGTCCGGTTATATCCATCGATAACATCGAAGAATACATCATCACCAACTAACGGAGTAATGTTTTCATTCCGGAAGGAGCCCTTTGCAGTACATTCTACGACTGCATTTCCGTCTGTTCTTACATAATAAAACCCTGATAAAATTTTGATAATTTTTCCTCTCATAAGTCCACCCTTTATATGAAATATTTTTTATTAATGAATAATAATAATTAAACTCAGCCCTCGTCAACAGGATCTGTTGGCGGCTCCGGATCTGTTGGTGGCTCCGGATCTGTTGGCGGCTCCGGATCTGTTGGCGGCTCCGGACCTGTTGGCGGCTCCACATACTTTCCTACGGTAATCGTTATCGTTGTCTTCTCTGGAACTTCTTTGTTGGATGCGATACTTTGATCGATTACATTGCCATCATCATTGAGGTTCGATGTTTCCTGTTCCACAATTTTAACAACCAATTTTTTGCTTTCCAGATGAGCTTTTGCTTCGGAAACTTCCCATCCTAAAACATCCGGAACAACAACATTCTTCACTTCTTTGCCACGGCTTACGAAAATTTCAACAACCGTATCCTTTGCAACTTCGCTTCCGGCTACCGGATTGGTACCGATGACCTTACCCGTTTCTACATCATCACTGTATTGGGTAGTGATTTTCGTCTTTAATCCTAACTTCGTCAGCGCATCCTTCGCATCACTATCGGACTTTCCTTTAAAGTCATCCAGTTTTACAGTTTCTTTTCCGGCACTAACTTGAAGTTTAATTTCTTTGTTGGAAGGGACCATGCTGCCTTCCTTTTCGGACTGTTTAATTACTTTGCCTTTTTCTATATCTTTGCTAGCTACCGACTCAGTAATAACATTGGTAAATCCTTTATCGGTTAATAATTGCTTAGCCTCTTCTATTGACTTGCCTTCTACATTCGGCATCTCGATTGATTCCGCCGCAATGCTTTCTGTTTCTTTCTCCTTGCCACTACCTCCACAGCCACCTTTTGCTGCTTTGCCTACTACAACGGCAAGAACGATAATAACAATTACAGCAGCTGCAATGCCACAATACAGAAGCAGCTTATCCATCTTCTTTCTTGATACATCTTTACTTCTAGCTGGTTTTTCATCTTCATCATATTCTTCATATTTGATGAAGTCATCGTCT
>JAKSRL010000185.1 GCA_024403635.1 Lachnospiraceae bacterium
AAAATTTTCGCAATTCGTTCTTGTTTTCTCACGGTCTACTCTATGATGCCTCCACCAACTACGATGTCTCCTGCATACATTACCAGAGATTGTCCCGGAGCTGGCGCCCGTACAGGTTCCTCAAACTGGACTACTAATTTATCATCCACCAGAAGAACCATAGCCATGGTTTCATGCTGAGAGTATCTTACTTTCGCGCTGACACGGATTGGAATGTTAATGCTGTCCATACAAACCAGATTTACATTTCCCGCCACTACGTCTTTCTTAAATAAGCCGTCATTATCGCAGAGCACCACCTGATTGGTCTGTGGAATTTTCGCACACACATACATCGGTGCAGGAAGACTTAAGCCCAGGCCTTTTCTTTGGCCAATGGTATAATGAACCAGTCCTTTATGCCGACCTAACACTTTTCCTGTACGGTCTACAAAATCTCCCGGTTGGAAGGCCGGACCAGCAGTATCTTCTTCATTCTTTTCAATAAAAGCTGCGTAGTCTCCATCTGGAATAAAGCAAATATCCTGGCTTTCTTTTGCCTCTGCATTCGCAAATCCCGCCTTTCGTGCCATCTGACGGATTTCTTCTTTCGTATAATCGCCTAAAGGCATAATAATTCTGGATAGCTGTTCCTGAGTCAGCTGATATAAAACGTAACTCTGATCCTTGCTCGTATCTTTTCCCTTCCGGATCACGTAACGTCCATTGTCCGACATTTCCACTTTTGCATAATGGCCGCTAGCTACATAATCAAAGCCCTCTTCTTCCGCATATTCCAAAAGAAGCTGGAATTTACAGTTCCTATTGCAGTAAATGCATGGGTTCGGCGTAATGCATTTTTTATAAGACTCGGTAAAATTCTTTACTACGGTATTCTTAAAATATTCTCTTTTATCTAATACGACGTGGTCGATTCCCAGCTGAGCTGCGGTCTCTTTTGCACGAAGAATTCCTTCGCTTTCTGTATCATGAAGAAGGAGGGTCGCTCCCACAATTTCATGTCCCTGGTTTTTCAGTATCATGGCAGCCGTGGTCGAATCTACGCCGCCACTCATGGCCATTAAAATCTTACTCATCTGCTTCACCTTCCGTGCGGATAATTCCGCTCATTTTTGTAAAAAATTGAAGTAATGTATCCTGAACTTCCTCCATACTACGAGGAATATTTTTCGGTCGATATACAAAGTATGGTTGGGAATCTGCAACAAATTTCAGGATATTATTGTGCAGGCCCACGCCTTTGCCTTCATTGATTTCACTTAAAAATCCATGAAGTTTATAGGTATCAATCGGTGCCGTCTTCAGCATACTTATTTTTATTTCTTTTCTGTCGCCGGCGATTTCTGTTATATAAACCTCATGAGCTTTGGACTTAATAATCGCAACGCTTAAAAGATTATCTGTAACTTGTGGAATTTCACCGAAGCGGTCCAGCAGTTCTGCCCGAATATCCTCCAAATCTTCTTCGTTTACAATGGCAGAAATCTTTTTATACATGTTCAGCTTTTCATATTCGTTCTTGATGTAATCGGAAGGAATATAGCCGTCAATATCTAAATCTACGGTGGTTTCAAAGTCGCCTAAAATATGTTCCCCTTTCAACAGGGAAACCGCTTCATTCAAGAGCTTACAGTAAAGCTCGTAACCTACGGCTTCCATATGGCCAGATTGTTCTGCTCCCAGAACGTTTCCGGCGCCACGAATTTCCAAGTCTCTCATGGCAATTTTAATGCCGCTTCCTAAATCAGAGAATTCCCGGATGGCCTTCAGACGGTTTTCCGCAACTTCCCTTAAAATCTTATCCCGGCGATACATCAGGAACGCATAAGCGGTTCGGTTGGCTCTTCCTACCCGACCTCGCAGCTGATACAGCTGGGAAAGGCCATAACGGTCAGAGTCATGAATGATAATCGTATTTACGTTGGAAATATCCATACCGGTTTCGATAATGGTGGTAGAAACCAGAACGTCAATATCTCCCGCGATGAAATCTTCCATAATGTTTTCCAGTTCACGGGAAGACATTTTTCCATGCGCATAGGCGACATTGAGATCTGGTACCATTTCCTGGATATGGCCTGCAACCACATCGATGTTGTTGGTAAAGTTATATACGTAATAAACCTGTCCGCCCCTTCTGGCTTCGCGGAGAACAGCTTCTTTTACCGCTTCTTCCGAATACTCCAGTACATAGGTCTGAATAGGCACACGGTCTACCGGTGGCTCCGTTAAAATCCTCATGTCGCGGATGCCCGCCAGAGACACATGAAGGGTCCTCGGCATCGGCGTAACGCTTAACGTCA